>JAEEJT010000028.1 GCA_016282055.1 Bacilli bacterium | reverse complement strand
ATTTCACAATTAAGTTGAATTAACTTACTAATTAAATCAAAAGCAATATCATTAATTAAGTTATCATGATGTATAGGTTTAAAATAAATTTCAATATCAATTCTTTCTCTAGTTTCTCTAAAAGGAGAATAACCACTTAACATTTCATATAAAACTATACCAAGTGTCCACCAATCAACACTTTTATTATAACCTTTTCCAGTTAAAATTTCAGGAGCTACATATTCAGGAGTTATAAAGTAAAATATTAAAAGGAGATAATATGGAAGAACATAACAAGAGTTTTGATAAATTAATTATTAAACAAAGAGAAAATGACATTGAAGAAAATGATGTCCGTGATATATTGGCATTGGATTATGCTGCTCTTAAAGAAAAAGGATATAATCTAGTAAATCAACTTGTTGGTTATGTTATGAGTGGTGACCCAACTTATATAACAAGTTTTAATAATGCAAGAAGTATTATAATGAAAGTTGAACGTGATGAGCTTCTTGAAGAGTTGATTTCTACATATATTAAAACAAAATTTGAATAATTTATTAGTTTTATTTTTTAATTTACCTGTGAATTTTTTTACTTTTCTATACTGAAAAGATTTTTATAGTGTGTAGGGTAGATTTTGCGATATTTGGAATTGATTATGGTGAATTTGAGAATTGGACTCGCTATTTATGATAGCTCATTTGATTTTATTTATCCTTATAAGACCGTGATAAGAAAAAGACCAAATGTTTTAAGAAACATAAATGAAATAGTTGATATTGTAAAATTAGAAAAAATTGATATTATTGTGATAGGTTTACCATAGAATGTTGATGGTTCAGTTGGTGAAAGAGTTGAAATAACAGAAATTTTTATAAAATTACTAAAATTTAAACTTGCCCTCATATTGATATTGTTTATCAAGATGAAAGATATACATTTGTAGAGTCTGAAGAATTTCTTGAAAATAAAAATTATAATAAAGAACAAATTAAAAAAATGGTTGACCAAATCGCAGTGATGATAATTTTAAAAGATTACAAGGAGACATTAAATGGAAGATAATATAATAATACTAAATGGTGTTAATAATGATGATATTAATGTTAGAGTTATTGATCAGACTGTAGTAGGTAGTACTACTTATTTGTTGGTTGAAGATTTAAGTTGCTTTATTCTTAAAGATAATTATAATTCTAATGATGATGAAGCTAATTATTCTATATTAGATAATGATGATGAATTTGATGAAATGGCTGAGATTTTTAAAAATATATTGGAGAAAGATGATATAGAACTTAAATAATAGTAGTTTGAATGTTTATGGATAATATAATTGAAAAGAATAATAATAAAAAAAATAATAAAACCAATCTGAGTGATAAACAAAATACTAAAAATAAAAAATTTTGGTGATAATAATTTTCATAAAAATTATAATAAACCTCATAATAATCAGAAAAAAATAGAAAAAACCACAAGTAAAGAAAGGCATTTCTTACAAAATTATAATCCAAATCCTAATGCTAAAATTAAAATCATTCCTCTTGGCGGACTTGATGAAATAGGAATGAATATTACAGTTTTTGAAGATGATAAAGATATAATTATTGTAGATTGTGGTTTAGCTTTCCCAAGTGAAGATTTACTTGGTATAGATTTAGTAATACCTGATATTAAATATTTAAAAAAGCATACAGATAAAATTAGAGGTATGGTAATCACTCATGGTCATGAAGACCATATAGGAGATATACCATATATTATAAAGATTTGAATGTTCCTATTTATGGAACAAAGCTAACACTTGCTCTTATTGATGGCAAATTAAAAGAGCATAAGATAGTTGGAGTTGATCTTCATACTATGAATTTTGGAGATGTGATTAAACTTGTAATACATATGTAGAATTTATTAAAACAAATCATAGTATAGTAGATTCTTGTGCATTAACATTATTTACTTCGGCTGGTATAATTAAGCATACAGGAGATTTTAAAGTTGATTATCCTCCAGTATTTGGTGATACTATTGATTTAAAACATACAGCTGAGATTGGTCGCATGGGAGTTCTTGCTTTATTATCTGATTCGACTAATGCTATAAAATAAGGTTTTATTATGAGTGAACGTGTTGTAGGTAAAACTTTTGATTCTATATTTAATGAGAATAATAAAGAACGAATTATTGTTGCTACTTTTGCATCTAATGTTGATAGAGTTAGGCAGATAATTGATACTGCATCAAGGTATGATAGAAAAGTTGAGATTAAAGTTCGCAGTATGATAAATATAATAAATATTGCTACAGAACTTGTATATATCAATATTAAAAAAGGCACATTGATTGAAACTGATATGCTTAAGAACAGATAAAACAGTTATAATCACAACTTGACCTCAAGGAGAGTCTATGACTGCTTTATCAAGAATGGCTAATGGAACACATAAAAAAGTTAATATTAAAGCCGGCGATGTAGTTATATTGTCATCAACTCCAATTCTTGGTAATGAAAAAGCAGTTGCGAGAGTTATAAATGAAGTATCAAGAAAACATGCAAAAATTAGTTTTCAAGATACACATGTATCTGGACATGCTTGTGGAGAAGAGATTAAATTGATATATACTTTGGCTTCTCCAAAATATGCTATTCCTATACATGGTGAATATCGTCATAGACTTGAGGCAGCAAGCTTGGTTGAATCGGTAGGAGTAAAAAAAGAAATTTGCATTATGTTTGAATAGGTGATTCACTTGAATTGAATGAAAATTCTGCTAAAATTATTGATAACATTCCAGCTGGAGGTATATATGAAGATGGTTTAGGAATTGGTGATGTAGGCAGCACATTTTAAAAGACAGACAGAATTGAGTCATATCTTGATGGAATATTTGGTGAATTGCCACTTGCACATAAGGATGATATAAGTAGAACAATTGACTTATTTACTGGTAGAAATAGATATATTGGTTATCTTATATCAGTTCCTATGATTAGTTTTAAAGGGTATAAAGTTGCTCTTGATTTAGCTAATGGTTCTGCATTTAGTATTGGTAAATCAGTTTTTGATGCACTTGGTGCTAGTACTTTAGTTATCAATAATGAACCAAATGGAAACAATATTAACAACAATGCAGGTTCTACCCATATAGAACATTTACAAAAATTTGTTGTTGATAACCAATGTGACCTTGATTTTGCTTATGATGGAGATGCTGATAGATGTTTAGCTGTAGACAATGAAGGAAATGTTATAGACGGTGATAAGATAATTTATATATT
>JAEEJT010000004.1 GCA_016282055.1 Bacilli bacterium | reverse complement strand
GATACAGTTAATGGTGAAGTTACTGATGACATTAGACATATATTAATATCTATACATAAAGTAAAGAATATTAAACTAATTGGTGTCACTAAAGGCTTAACTACAACAGAATATACATGGGGAGTTTTATGTAATGGCGTTATTGTATCTAATGAAGATGTTAATCTTGATATTTTAAATAGTATTAGTGAAGATGTTAATAGTTCTAGTGAAAATGTTGAACAAGAATTAGATGATATCTTTGGTGATGATGAAAATAATGAATCTACTACCGAAGAAACTAATAATGAATCTGGATTAGATGATCTATTTAATGATGCAAAGGTTAATATTCCTCAAGATGATGAAGAGATTGACGATGATGAGTATGAAGATGATTCTGAAGATGATTTAGAAGATGAACTTGATGAAGAGTTGAGTGAAGAATCTAATTTAGATTTAGATAAAGAAGAAACTTTTGATGATGATATAGAGATTCTAGTTAATGATGAAAAATATGATGATTACAAACATGATAGTACTATTAATGATAGACAAGAAGAATTTGAAGAAGAAGGGGTTCGTAGTAGTATCATAGAAGAATCAATTAATAATCAAATCAAAAAGAATAAACATAAAAAGGATAAAGATATTGAATTAGAAGAAGAACAACCAACTGAAGAAGACTTCGTTGAAAGAAAATATTCTAATAAATCAAGAAAAACAAGAATTTTTATTAGTTTGTTAATGTTTTTATACTTTTTTGGAACTATTGTTTATTTATATTTAAAATCAAAAAATGGAATAAATTTAAATTTCTTTATTCCTGTTGGTACTGTTGGTTTTGTTATATTTATTATTGGTATTTTTATTTTTACTGATGCTAATAAATATAAAAAGGTTCAAGATGCTGATGAGACATTAGATAATATAAAGTATTTTGATAATGATAAATATTCTCAAGTACATAAAGAAAGTAATAGTAATTTTAATGATACAAAGACTTTAAGAGAATATGTATGTGATTTTGTTAATTATTCACAAGCAAGAGGATTAAAGATAGATTATAATTTTGCCTCATTAATATTTAGTTCTATAGCATCATCTAAGATGATATTTATTAAAACTAAACTTGAGGATAATAATAATGCAACGAAACTAGCTTCAATTATAAATGATTATTTTGGCAGTAGTTTATATATGGAACAAGTAAATGATTCATTTATTTCGCCAAAAGAAGCATTATATAAGAAGATTAATGATAATTATATGGAAAATGAAATTTTACAAGCTTTAAGAAAGGCTTTAAGTTATACTAAAAATTATATTTTCCCTGTTTATAATAATGTTAATCCTGTTAAGATGCTTGATTATTTTAAGGATTTAGTAAATTATATTAAATCACCTAATAATGATAAGTTTACATTGACTTTAGAAAATGATGAAGTAATAAGGGTTATGCCTAATGTTGTATTCATTGGTATTATTAATAATCTAGATTCATCAATTCCTTATGAAATAATGAAGTATAGTAAGGTTATTTTATTTGATGGAACTAGTTGTGAAGAAAAAAATGATTTTAATAATGATATTTTAAGTTATAGTAAATTAAATGAACTTGTTAATAATTGCATTGATGAAACATTCTTAGATGAAAAATATTGGAAATTATTTGATAAGTTTATTAATTATATTTTTGAAAAATCCGGTGTTAATTTAATTAACAATAAAGAACAAATATCACTTGAACAATTTTCATCAGTTTACTTAAATTTAACTAAAGATGAGCAAGATACAGTAGATATGATGAATATATCATATTTTATTCCTTGTATTGAATTGTTAAAATTAGAGTTTAAAGAAAATGATGAAGCATTTATTGATGTTATATCTAAAATATTTACAGAAGAGAATATTAAGAAATCATATAATTTATTTAAAAATTTAAATTGATAGGAGGTAATTAAATGGAAAATACAAAATCATTAATTAGTTTATTTACGCTAGTTGATGAGAATTCTGTATTTTATAAAATATGGAATATTGTTTCTAGCACTATTGCTATTTATATTTATGTTGCCTTACTATTAGTTTTAGTTATTATTTTAGTTGTATTAATGCTTGTTAATGAATCTAAAAGACAAGATGTATTTGTTATTAATAATAGACATGAACGAATTAAAGAAGTTAGTGTTGTTAATGGTAATACAAATACTAATAATAAAAAGAATAAAAAGAAATTAAATGAACGACAACAATTTAATAATGACATTGATTTTGAAAATATTGGTGATAAAACTATAAAGTTTGAGGCTCAAACAACCCCAGGACTTGATAAGAAACTTGATGATAAAACTGAAGAAAAACTTGAGAGTTCTAGATTTTATAATCTTTCTAAGTTGGATGTTGTATATAAAGAATATAACAAACCAAGTTATGATGATACTATAAGTTTATCACAATTATGTGAAGACTTTAGAAAGTATTCTTGTAATAAGTTAGGTTTATTTTATGACATTAAAGATATTAGAAGATTTATCGCAGGTTTGTCTGTTACACATACATTAATATTACAAGGTATGAGTGGAACTGGGAAGACAAGTCTTGCTTATGCTTTTGGTAGATTTTTACAAAATGATACAACTATTGTACCAATTCAACCAATGTGGAAAGAAAGAACTGACTTAATTGGTTATTATAATGAGTTTACTAAAAAGTTTAATGAAACAACTTTATTATCTAAGTTATATGAAGCTAATTTGAATGATGAAATATATATTACTGTTCTTGATGAAATGAACATTGCAAGAGTTGAATATTATTTCGCTGAATTTTTAAGTTTACTTGAAATTCCTGATGTTAGTAAAAGAAACTTAGATGTTGTTAATGATGAATGGAAAAATGATCCTAAGTTATTAAAGAATGGACAATTAAAATTACCTCAAAATATGTGGTTTATAGGTACAGCTAATAACGATGATTCTACTTTTGCAATATCTGATAAAGTATACGATAGAGCAATGGTTATTAATCTTGATAAAAAAGCTAATAGTTTTGAATGTGAATATAATAATAATTATAAATTATCATTTACTCATTTTAATGATTTAATACTTGAAAGTAGAAAAGAATATAAAATGAGTAATAGAAACTATAAACGTCTTAAAACACTTGATAAATATTTAATTGATCATTTTCATATTACATTTGGTAATCGTATTATGAAACAAATTAAAGATTATATTCCAGTTGTTGTTAGTTGTGGAGGAAACGAAGTAGAAGCTATTGATGATATAGTATCTAAAAAGATATTAAGAAAGCTTGAAGCTAAAAACCCTGTTTATGTTAAAAATGAAAGTAAAGCATTAATTAGCTTTATGAATGAATTATTTGGTGAGAATAGTTTAAGTCAATCTATAGAGTATATTTTAACTATTGAAATGAATTAATTAAGGAGGTTGAAATGAGACGTTTAAAATCGATTTATCGTGGTTTTATTGATTATGAAAAAGCAATAAGTGATAATGAAAATGAAAACTTAATAAAAGCATTAAAAACGAATAATCTACAAAACGATCTTGTTTCAATGAAAAAGTTAGATTGTGTTATAGATGAGTTATGGGTTAATACCATTGAAGAAGGTCTTGAGTATGTAGAGAAAGCTGTTAATGAACAGCGACAATTTATTCGTAATGAAGGTGAAGTAATTAACATCGAGAAAGCAAAGTCTGTTAATAAGCATTCAATAACACATCTTGCAAAACATGCTAATTATATAACTCGTGTTCCTGAGAATAATGAAGATATTGTTCCTGATAAGCTTTATATTGAAGAAAAGTTAAGTGATTATAGTGTTTATGAAAATAGATTTTTATATTTACTTTTAACTTATTTGAAAGACTTTATTTCTATAAGACTTGATAAGATTAAAGAAATAATGACTTCATATGATTCATCATTAAAAGTTAATAAAGATTTATATCTTGATAATAAACATATATTATTTAATCTAGACTTTAAAGAAGAGATTAAAGGCGATAGTTTACTTGAAAATCTTTATAATAATGTTCCAATGATAAAAAGAATTAATAATTGTTTAGGTATAGTTATTGGATTATTAAATACTCCTTTGATTCAAGAAGTATCTAAATCACCAATGTTAAAACTTCCAATTATTAAAACTAATGTATTAAAGATGAATCCTAACTTTAGAGCTAGTGTAAATTTATTTGAATTTATATCAAGTTATAGAGAAGATGGATTTACTTTTGAAGAGAATATTATTAATGAATCACCAATTAATGAAAATCTAATTGATGAATTTGCTAATGTTGTTAATTTATCATCTTATTTTACTTATAAACATAATATAAAACTTGATGATACATTACAAAATGAATATGAAAAAGAAGAACAAGAGCTAAGAGAACTTGAAGAAAAGAAGTTATCTGAAGAGTTAGTTAAACTTAAAAGAAAACTAAAGAATAA
Source organism: Bacilli bacterium (assembly GCA_016282055.1). Classification (GTDB taxonomy): domain Bacteria; phylum Bacillota_I; class Bacilli_A; order ML615J-28; family CAG-698; genus CAG-698. The sequence goes on along the minus strand of JAEEJT010000004.1, from coordinate 1,976 downwards.
AGAAATTGATCCTTTTGAGTATATTAGATTATTAGAAGAAGAAAATAATAAGCTAAAGTTAAATGCTATTGAGATTTCTAAATTAAGAACAACAATAGAAAACAAAAATGAAGAAATTAATAAGTTAAATGATAATATTCTTTATTTAAATAATGTTATTAAAGATAAAGATACAAATATTGAGGCCTTAAAGAATGAAATAACACTACTTAAAGCTAAATATAGTAATGATTTAGCTCAACTTGAATCATTCTATAAAAACTTAATTATTAAAGATAGAATGAAATATGAAATAGATTTAAGAGATTTAACTACAAAATATAATCTTGAAAAGAATAATATTATTAAGCAATATGAACAATCGCTTAATGATTTAGGATTTGAATTATCAAGATATAAACAAGAAAATGAAAATCTTAGAAATGAATATAATAAACAACTTTATGATTATGATGTTAAATTAACTGAGGCTAATGATAATCTTAATACGATAGAAGAACGATTTAATAAAAAATATGATGATTTATTTAAAGAGTACAACAATAACGTTGAAAAGCAAAGAGTTGTTGCTGAAAGAAAAATTACTGAAGTTAAGATATTATACGATGATCAAGTAAAGAAAATTGATAAGAATACTAAAGCATCAATTGAAAAATTATTAACTTCATTTAATAATGAAAAGAATGAATTAAATGAAAAATATTACAATTTACTTGAAGAAAAATACTTTTTACAAGGTGAAAGAAGACTTAATAGAATTGTAAATGGTCAAGAACTCGTTGAAGAAGATTATACATCTGAAGATAGATTTAATGAGTTAGAGAAAGAATATCGTGCTTTTAAGAATATTTTTAATAAATATTGGAAAAATACTAAAAAGCGTATTCGTAATGATTATTTATGGTCTGGTGAAGATTTAAAAAACTATAAGAAAAAGAAAATAACAATTGATGATATTTCATCAAAAGATGAAATTGATATTAATAATGTTATTAGTGAAACATTCTCTGAAATGGATAAACTAAAAGAAGAAGTAGTTAATGAGAATGAAAAAGAAAATAATATTGAATAATTAAGAAAGGAGTAATATGAATAAACCGAATGTTAGAAAAAATAGTAAATACACGAAATCATTATCTACTATTTTATTTTTTGTTATTATAATAGGTATATTAATGACTGCTAATATGATAAAAAATTATTCAATTATCAAGAGTGAAGATATTCCTCTTGTTAATAGTGAAACGGTTTATATCATATTATTTATCATTATCTTAATTCCTATTTTCTTAATTGTATTAATATTTAGTTTTGGTAAAAAAATAAAAGAAATTAATGAATTAATGTATGAGGATCCTAAAAAGTATTTACCAAATCACTTAGATTTAGATAAATACAATGATAATATCTCAGGTGATGATATTATAAATGATGTTTTAAGTGATTTTAGTGATGGTCATCCAGTAATTGGCAGCAAAAATATTAATGTTACTAAAACAAAAGATATTAAGAAACGTGAAAAGAAAGAAGAACTTGAAAGAAAGAAAAGAATTCTCGATGCTAAGAAAAATAATACTAAAGACTATCATATTGATGATGGATTTGGAAGAAAAACCGAAAGAACATTCTATTTTAATGGAATGACAACAAGTGAAGCTGTTGGTTTATCAAATAATGGTGCTATAAATAGTCCTATAAATACCGATGCTAAATTAGATGATAAAACTGAACATAAGTTAGAGAATTCAAGATTTTATAACCTTTCTAAGTTGGATGTTATTTTTAAAGAATATAATAAACCGAGTTATGATGATACTATAAGTTTATCACAATTATGTGAAGACTTTAGAAAGTATTCTTGTAATAAGTTAGGTTTATTTTATGACATTAAAGATATTAGAAGATTTATCGCAGGTTTGTCTGTTACTCATACATTAATATTACAAGGTATGAGTGGAACTGGTAAGACAAGTCTT
>JAEEJT010000003.1 GCA_016282055.1 Bacilli bacterium | reverse complement strand
CTGCTTGAGTTGTCATAATAGTCATTGCACCTTCTGTTAATCTAGCTGCAGTCGCTGCATCGTTGTCTGTTATTCTAAAAACATCTGTATCTAAATTATCAGTTTCATAATTTAAATATGCTTTATTATCAACAGCTTTTCTATATTCAGTATAAATATTTCCCAAAAATGATTTTTCTCTATCTCTAAGCTGCTGAATTAATTTTCCCATTTCATCATCAGTTAATTTATTATCTAATATTCTTTGATTATATTTATTTAAAAATGTTATACACATTTTCTTTATAGCATTAAATAATGTACCAGCCGATTTTATATCAAATTTATTAGTAAGCATCCCATTCATTACAAAATCCATTACTTGTTTATTTACAGGATATTTCCAAAAGCTACTATAAATAGAAGCATAGAATTTTCCAGAAAAACATAAATATATTGTACTAAGTTCTGCATTTTTTCTATCATTGTTTTTTAAGAAAAATCTAATAATACACATCATTACTTCAACATATGGTTCTTTTGCACATTTAGGCCTATAGCTTTCTTTCCAAAACCATACATTTTGTAAAATATTTATCACTTCTTTTTCTTCTAATTGTAATGATTTAAATAGTTTATCAATATCTGTTTGATTATAATATATATTAGTATACGGCGCTATATCATGTAATTGATCATGCCTAGAATTAAAGAAATTTGATATATTTGCTAGATATGATCTTTTAATTGCAGGCTTTGATAATTTTTCTTCAATTAATTTATATAATCTTGTTATAATAAAATTTGTATCTACAAATTTTAATTCATTTAATATTTCAAGTTCCATCTATACTTCCTCCTTAATACTATTAATTTAATGTGAAAATAATAAGAATTCCCAAATGGCCAGTAACCATTTGGGAATAATATTAATGATAAGATTTATATTATATTTATGGTGCAATTTTTCCACCAGTAGAAGAATATAATCCATCTTCTTTAAATGTATAATATATATAACCGCTTCCATTTTCTTTAGGAATACGAATTACAAATTGATTATTATTTTCATATATTAATACAGTACTAGATGCAAAAAGTACATTTCTTACATTTAATTCTAATTGGCCATCAATTAAATCATTAATGGACAATATTTGAGTTAATAAAATTATCAGTTAAATACTTATTTAATTCTAAACTTGATACCAACTAAGCCTAACAGTTACTTCTGTATTAGTAACTGCGTTTTTGGTAGTATCTTCTTCTACTCTTACAAACCAATTAGCGGTATTTGAATCAACTAGTACACTATAAGGTACTGTACAAGTGTAAAAATGAGGAGAAACTATGTTAGCTGTAACATTATATACATCATGCTGAGCAATTAATCCGTTAAGGTCGCCAAAATCAATTCTACCATTAGCGTCAGTTGTTTTTGTGCGAATTACAAAATGCCATTTAGCTAAATCATTATTGTACATTATTTTATTTTTGTTAGAATTGCACATTAATGATTTAACTCAATATACAATAACAGTAACAGCTGATGGTATAAAAACTAATGCTGTACTTATTGCTGAATTAATGGGTAAACTTAGAAATATATCATTAGATGGTAAAAGTATATGTGTAGTTGGTGCTGTTTTACCTCAAGCAACAAATTCAAGAGTTGCTGTTAAATGTGAAACCCTCTTCAGAGAATATGATTATGTTCCAAATGCATTGCATATGTCAGCTATACAACCAGGTACAAATGTAGTAAGACTTTCATCTTTCCAGGTGGATATTACAGCTACTAATGTTAAAGGATATATGGTTACCTTGTCAAATAGTACTAGTATTACTGATTTATCATCAATTGTACCAAATAATGGTATAATATTAGAATTACAATATAAATTAATAAGTTAAATAATATTATCAAATATAAAAATCCTGAAGGCTAATCGCCCTTCAGGATTTTTATTAGTTTATTTTTTACTATAATAATATAATTCGAAAAAATTATTGCTCAGAACATCTATATAAAATAACGATTATTCGCTTAATTTTAAATAAAATAAGGAGAGTTAATAATATGAATATTGAATTTTTATCAGATAGAGTTGAGAAATTAGAATCTGTTTTTAATAATATCATGTATATGAAAGCAGAAGATAGATTAATAAATCCTACAAATAGCAATTTAAAAGATATGATAGATCTATTAAATGAAATTTTTGATGAAAACAAATGTACAGATATTATTTATACATTAAATACAGATAAACAGTTCTTTGCTATGAATATTTCACCAGCAATGAATGGATCTGATGCTTTAACTATATTATCAACAGATGCTAATATTAGATTAGTAAATTATCAAATTGAATTTGATAGTAAGTTATTTGATATCGGTTTAGATAGTGCAGAACTAACAGCTGTATTATTATATGAAATTGCATCTATGATGGATAATAATGAAATATTTGAAAATCTTAGAGCTTTAGTTGATACTAGATTAATTAGTAATGATGATGTTTTGTTAATTAGAAATTCAGTTAATTATGCACAATTAATAATATTAGCGGTAAAAGATACAATGCGAAAATTATCTAGCATTTTATATAAAGATTCAACAGAAGATTTATTAATCCCTGCAATTCAAGCTACAAATATGTCAGAAAATATTTTATCTGCAAAAGAAAAAATATTAGCTTCAATTTCTAATAGTAGTGATACTTTAAGATCACCTATACCTGTTATATTAGACTGGGTGCTATTAATGTATAGGGATATTAAGAGAAATAAATCTTTAATATATGATACATTGGTAGATGCAAAAACTTTTACTGGTTCTAAATTAGAAATTAGAGAATTTAATGCTTGTATAGAAGCTTTAAATAGAATAGATACTACAATTTCATTTAATGAATCTATTAATACTTATTTTGAAAATAAAAATATGAGTATATTGAATGAAGTTAGTATATTTAAAGCTTTGAAAAAGAATGGACTAAGAGGATTAGAGAATGAATTATATGAATATACAATGAGGGTAAAAAATTGCACAAATACCGAAGATGCTTATCTTATTATGCGCGGTATTAATAGTAGACTTGGCATTCTCGAAGATTATTTATATAATGAAACATTATCTGACCATGATAGAAAGCATTGGGAGAGCGTAGTTGAAAGCTATAGACAACTAAGAATAATTCTTGCTAAAAAGAAATTTGATGATAAACAATATGGATTATTCTTTGATTATAGTGCACTGGATAAATTAGATAAAAAACCAGAAAATTAAAATATTTCCTCTAGGATAATAATCCTAGAGGAAATTTATTTTTAGAATTGTTTATCTTGCAGTTATTAGCATTCTTGTATTGTTAATAATATGCACCATTTACATATACTGAATTTAATTTAATAACTTTATCAGTAGCATCGGCAACTACTTGTATAATTTTATTTTATACCTTCAACAACAAGTACAAAACCATTTGTTACAACAGCCTCTGTTGTAAGAGTAAATCCATTATCTGACGTATTACTAATTGTACCAAATTTAGTACCATTAGGTAAATACAATTCAAATCGATTTGCTCCTTTGAATATCCTAATTGGCACATTCATTGTATAATTTATATTACCAGCATATGATAAAAATGCAAAAATACTTTTATATTGAGTCAGGTCGATTTGAAACGCCTGAGTCTTTTGGGTACCATCTCCGTTTAATCTGGCAATTTCAGATGATGTACCAACATTAGCTAAATCATTAATGTGCAATTTTGACAAAAATAAAATAATGTACAATAATGATTTAGAAACTTTATTTACTGATTCTGTTACTCTATATAATGGCACATTCAGTGGCGGTGATAATATTACATTATCTGATAGTATCAATAATTATAGAGTATTCGCAATTGTAGATACTAATGCAGACTCTGAGGGAACTCAGACGATTAATGTATATTATAAAAAAACAACATATCCCGCAATTATTGCTTCAATTATTGATTATAATAATACTGGGGGTGTATTAGTACTTGCGGATGTTGCATTAATATCTTCTGATGGCATTCATTATCATTGTGAACGTTCTGTGCAATGGAATTTAGATGGTAATGGTATAACATACTTTAGTACAGACCAAAGTGCACCTTTTACAATCATTGGATACAGATAAAAATATTTCTTTACTAAAGTTATCTTTAACTGATTAAATTGTCCATTAATGATTTAGAAAAATATCATAGACGTGTTGCATATATAAATAATGCTACAGGCACTATGGCAGAATGCTGCAAAGCCATTGCAAACCAGCTAGATGCACTACAATTGGATGATGAGCAAATAGCAAATGTTTGTTTAGAAATTGGTAATTCAAATTCTAGTTTTAATATCGGTAGACTAACACGACATAATAAAGCTAACGGCTATTATAATTTTGAAATTTTAGCTACTAATGGAACTGGGGTAACAGTTTATAGTGCACATACTACAGCAAGTGGTGCTGCTAATGTAGTAACAGAAGTTGTTTTTTCAACTGGTGTTATTACTGATATTTCTGGTGCTATAATTGCTCAGGAGTGGAGAGTGTTTGTTTAATCTTGTTGACCAATATAAAGACCACAGATAATATTATTTGATGTAAATGATTTTAGATACTTAATATCTGTTCTTCTCTCACTAGTGCATATTATAATTTTTGATAAATCATGTATCGGCATATTGAGGAATGGAGATTGAGATATTAGATATATTTATTAAAAATAATTTGTTTAAAATTACTTTTGGTCCGAAGGATTTAATCCTTCGGACTTCTTTGTTTTTCTCTATGCGATTCACATTATTATAATTGATATTTTTGGGAGGTAAACAATGGCAAATAGAATATCTAAGCATTATAAAATTAATCCAAAGATTACAGTAGATCATTTCGATTTAAAAGATATAAATAGAAATAATATAGTAAATTATATGCTTATATTAACTCAACAAGACATTTCTAGAGATATGATATATGAATTATTTGGCTCGTTCAATAATGGAGAATCATTAGTACATCATTATGATACTTTTGATGTACCGATTGGGGCATTTAAATTTATCGATAATAAAGGTAAAGAAGTTTCTAATACTAATTCTTTTGTTACCACTTTTGGTATATGGATATTTAATATATTTTTAATTCAGGGATTTGGATATTCTAAATTCTTTAATGGATATATTAATGATAATATTAACAAAGGAAAGTTTGGAAAAATTCATCAAACTTTAATTTATGCTTTAATAGAAGATAAAATAACTGTAGAGTCTTATAAAAAATTTATCACATATTGTGATTTTATTATGCCTTGGGAAACTATATTATCTCCTGCTCAAACAGAAAAACTATTATCTTGCACCAAAGAAATAAATAAGTTAAAAGATAAATTAATAAAAGAAAATCAAGAAGCATTTGATAAAGGTGATCCTGGAGTTATAGAGGATATAGAAAAGCAATTAATATCTTTTGCTAAAGATTATTTAAAAGATGATCCATCTTTAGATGCATATGAATCTGGGGCTGGCGGTTCTTTCGGTAATAATTTTAAAAATATGTATATAATGAAAGGTGTAATTAGAGATCCAGATCCAAATGCAGAGCAAGAATATCATGCGGCAAAATCATCATTCATTGATGGTATTTCTTCGGATGAATATTCTTTATTGTCAAATTCTTTAGCTGGTGGTCCATATTCTCGTAGTAAAAAGACAGAAATAGGAGGATACTGGGAAAAATTAATTGTATCTGCTTTAAATTCTGTTACAATTGAGCCAAACACCGATTGTGGTTCAGATAAATATATAGAATTAATCTTAACTCCAGATATGGTTGAAGCTGTTATGTATTCATATATGATAAAACCTAATGGTACTCTAGAAGAATTAACTAGTGAAAATATAAATAATTATATTG
>JAEEJT010000027.1 GCA_016282055.1 Bacilli bacterium | reverse complement strand
GGTCCACCTAAGAAAGAACCAACATATGTTGTTGGTGAATTAACATTCATAATATTAGTTAATATTGGCATTCTATTGAATGTTTTATTACTATCTATATTATTAACATTATTTCTTCCAGCAGCTTGACCAATAACAACACTAATGTTACCACATCTATTTAAATCTTCACTACTAATTTCGATTTTAATAACTTCTCCAGCTGGAGCATATAAACCAGTTAAATAATTGCCAATAAGTCTTGGATTAGTAATAATTATTTTTTTACTAATAGCTTTCTCGCTATCACTCACATTACCACCATATAAACCAACTGAAGCTGAATGTTTATATAATTTATTACCAGTTAATACACCATTAAGATATAAATTACCACTACTATCCATACTATCATATGTCGTAGAAGAAGCAATTAAACTATTGCATTCATCAATTATAGCATCATTTAAATCTAAGCTAGTCATATTAGTTAGATATGTTGGATACATACTTAATCCACCATTACTTACATTAGGAAAAGTTCTATCTACACATCCTAACGCTTCATAATACTCTCCAACTCTAGATAAGCTATTAGTATTACTTTCATATTTAACATATGATTCATATGTAATAGTATCACTAAAGTCACTATTATCATAATTTTTGTTATTACTTAATGCTCTAACTTTAATATTATATATTGTATTTTGTATATTAAGAGTATATGTATTTTCGCTTAATTCAAAACTTTCGTTATTTATAACAAGTTCATATCTACTACAATTTTCTTTTTCATCCCAACTTACAATATTATTATCATTATAAATATTAGGTGTAGCTAATTTCTCTTTTTCTTTTATATACAAAACTTTATTACTCAAATCACTTTCAGTATATAAATCACTACTATCATTAATACTTGTAACATATAATTCATATGTACCAGGTTCAAAATCTAATGTATATTCAGTTAAATTAACTGTAATAACATCATTATTTATATGAAGTTTATATTTATTAGCATTAGTAATACTATTCCAACTTAATACATTACCATTTAATGTAACAACTGGACTATCTAATTTATTCGTTGATAGAACATATGTAACTTTATTAGATTTACTACTTTCATAAGTCTCATTATTATGTATAACAATAGAAGATACATATATATCATAACTACCAACATCTTTATTAATAGTATAACTATTAGTATCAACAAAAATAACTTCATCGTTTATATATACTTTATATCTACTAGCATTACTTATAGTATTCCAACTGACAACATTACCATTTAATGTAATAACAGGACTTATTAATTCAATATCCTCATCTTCTGTTATAACAATTACTATTTCATTAGACATATCACTATCAGAATATAATGGATCATTTGATACACTACATACTCTTATTCTATATCTACCAACAGCAGAAAATAGAATAGATGTTGTTGTAAGAGTAAAAGGAACTTTATCATTTACATATACTCTATAACTACTAGCATTACTAACACTATCCCAATAACATAAACCATTACCATCTGTTGCAATAACTGGTGCAGAAAGCTTATTAAAAGTAGTTAATTTATTATAATTAACCTCATTAGAAAATTCACTATTGCTATAATTCTTATTATCACTAGTGGCTTTTACTTTAATAACATACTCACCATCATCTAAATAAGATAAATCATAAGTTAAACTATCAATAGTAGTAATTAATATATTATTAATATAAATAACATATCCATTAGCATTACTAACTTTAGTAATATTAATAGTATCATTACTTAATTCTATACTAGGACTATCTAACTTAGTATAACTATTATTATTCTTATTAAATTTAACAGTACAAGAAATAAAAAACACTAACAAAAAAATAATAAAAAATACTCTTAATATTCTTTTCATATATGACTCCTATATGAATATATTATAACATAAAGCATGATACAAATTAAAAACCTAAGGAAATTCCTTAGGTTATCTATTTTCACTTATAGATTCTTGATTTGTTTTGCTCTCTTCACTATCTATTAGATCAATCCATTTATTAAATAATTTAATAAGTTTTTTTATACTTTTTGTTTCTTCATAAATTGCTCCAATAACAGCTTCAACAGCTGTAGCTATAAACTTAGAAGAATTTTCTTTCTTTTTGCTACTATTTTTATAATACTTATCATAATCATAATCATTGATATTTTTAATATTCTTATTATACTGTAATACATCTAATATTTGATAATACTTTGCAATATACATTACTAACGATCTATCGCTCTCATACTTTTTCTTTTCTTCTGTAATTTTACCAACATTCTTGTTTCTAAGAATCTCCATTAATCCCATTTTTAATATAGAATCACCAAACGTTGCTAATTCAAAATTTGTTTCCCTATCATCTAATTCTTCTTTATACTCTTCTCTATATATATCTTTATATGATTTATCAGTTAAAGCTCTTGTTATCCATATAGATTTCTTTTTCAACCATTTACTAAACAAATCTTTCTTATTGTACAATTTAATATTTTTAACAACATTTTTATTTTTTTGAGAATCTTTTACATTCTTTTTATATATTTGAATTATAATAGTGGAATTTCTAATTAATGAGAAAAAATCTATCATTATTATAAAATTTAACATCGATAGTGATGCGACATGCAAGAAACGCACACTTGAAAAATAAGAAATAAAAATAAACAAAACATTCACTGCAAACAAAATTTCAAAAATTATTAATTCTTTTTTTAAAAATCTGTTATTTTTGATAATTTTATAATTTTCAAAAAAATATGGTTCATAGTCTTTATCATAGTCTAATATCTTCAATTTTAAGGAAATTGATATACTCGCCAAAAAAACTAAAATGGTATAACACAAAGTGACATCTTTGCATTGATAATATGAAAATAATAATACCATAACTAATGTCAAAATGATAACACTTATCAAATAAAGTAAATCAATAAATGGTAATATCAACCTTAAAAATCTTTTTATGCAATTTTTCATATTAATTAAAAAAAACTATATAGAATCTCTATATAGTTAATCTCCTTATCCTTGTAATCCTTTAGATTGACGAATCATATCTTCTATTACGATATCGTAAATCTCGCCTAATGTAGAACAATATTCAAGTAATTTCCATGGTTCATTTGTATGGAAATGAATTTTAATTAAATCATCTCCACCAACACAAAGTAAGCAATCACCAACGAAATTATCTGTAATATAATCTGTTAATTCATCTTCATCTAAATTTTCACCCTCAATTAATAATTGAGTATCATATCTGTATAAAATATCTTCCATCGTTATTTCTCCTTATTTAATTCCTTATATATAATACTTTTAGATGTATTTCTGTCTTTTGCAACATTCTTCATTGCATCCATGTGATTATATCCATTATTAACATAATATTTATAATGCTCTTCTATTGTTAAATCATTAAGGATTAAATTTAAACTATCTTTTTTACAACCCTCAACAATAATAACAATCTCACCTTTTAAATCAAAATTATAATTTTTATATTCACTTAAATTAAATCTAATGTATTCTTCGTATTTTTTTGTTAACTCACGAGCAATACATATATTTCTATCTTTAAAGATTTTAGCCATAACTTCAATAGTCTCTTTTATTCTATGAGGAGACTCATAAAAAATCATAGTCTTATCAAAATCTTTTAAGCTTTCAAGTTCTTTTTCTTTTTGACTTAAAGTGTGATGTAAAAAGCCATAAAACATAAACTTTTCACAACTAATACCACTTGTAACTAAAGCTGTAAGACTTGCTGTTGCTCCAGGTATAGTAGAAACTATAAACCCTTCTTCAATTGCTTTTTTACAAACAAAATATCCAGGATCAGATATACCAGGATATCCTGCATCACTTACAAGCGCAACAATCATTCCATCTTTTAAATTAGATATAATTTCTAAAACTCGTTCTTCTTCATTAAATATATGATAACTTTTAAGTTTAGTTTTAATATTATAGTGATTTAATAATAAACTTGTATTTCTTGTATCTTCACAATATATAATATCAACACTATTTAATACTTCAACCGCTCTATAAGTCATATCAAGTACATTTCCAATTGGAGTTGGAACGAGATATAAATTAACCATTATTCAAATACAATCCTTTTTACTTTTTCTTTTAAGTCACGTTCAGCATAAACTGCTTTTAATAACTCAACTTTTTTACGATTAGTAATTCCAAATTTCTTTTGAATATCATCTAATATAAAATGTTCTTCAGCAGAATAAAATTCATCAGATAAACTAGCCCAAGAAATATTATAATAAACAATATTTTTAATAACTTTAGATTTTTCACTAAACATATCCATTAATTGTTCTGCTTTTAAATTACTCTTACGATATTTATTAATATCATCGCCCATTTCTGCTTTATATAATGAAAGTACTTGTTTTTCATAATCAGTAACTGGTCCATCAACAGAAACAACACAAATTAATAAATCCAAGAAATAAAACTTTTCTTCTTTAGATAAAACATTTAATAACATACTATCCTCCTATTTTAAAATTAAATATATCGAGTACTTCTTTAGTATATTTATTATTTTCATATACATAAAGAGGTTTTAAAATTTTAATATCACTTTTTTTATTTAATCTAGCTTCAACTAAAAACATCATTGCTTCATCATCAAACTTAGGATAAATAAATCTAATCTTTCTAATACCAAAATTTTTAGCCTCAAGTTCTTTAAATACTTCACTAATTCTACTAACACGATGAACCATATAAAATCTTCCACCATCAATTAGTAATTTACTTGCTTCTTTAATTATATCAGATAAAGTACATTTAACTTCATGACGTGCTATAGTTAAATAATCATTTTTATTAATCATAGAATCTTTTTGATATTTAAAATAAGGTGGATTTGATGAAACAACATCAAACTTATTACATCCAACTTTTTTATATATATCAATTAGATTATCATTAATAATTGTTATTTGATTATCAAAGCCATTTAGACTAACACTTCTTTTAGCCATATCATATACTTTTTCTTGTATTTCAATACCAATAATATTTGCTTTTGTTTTAAGTGTTAAGAATAATGGAATAGCACCATTACCACATCCTAAATCAATAATATTCTTACAATTCTTAGTATCAATAAAGTCAGCGAGTAACATAGAATCAAGTGAAAAACTAAACATATCATCATTTTGGATTATTTTAATATTTTCATATCCTAATAATTCATGAATCTTTTCCATTTTTAATTATCCTTTATATCATCAGATAAATCACTAGCTGTAATTACTTCTTTATGAGATTTAATCTTAACTACATCTTTTGCATCCCATTCAGTAATATTATCATCTTTATCAATAACTCTAAGTTTTTCAGTAAGTAAGTTTTCATCAATTACTTTACATCCTTTACACTTAGGTGTATCAACAATATCACCAATTAATGGAATTCTTGTTCTTATTTCTTCATATAACTCATTTTCATATCCAATACAACACATAAGTTTTCCACACAATCCAGCTATCTTACTAGCATTAAGACTCATATTTTGATCTTTTGCCATTTTCATAGTAACAAGATCAAACTCTCTTAAATGGTTTTTACAACAAATTTCTCTACCACAAGGTCCAATACCACCTAAGAACTTAGCACCTTCTCTAGGTCCTATTTGTCTTAACTCAATTCTAACCTTAAATTCACTAGCTAAATCTTTAAGTAAATCTCTAAAATCAACTCTACCTTCAGCGTTATAATAGATACTTATTTTTTGTCTATCAAGTGTATATTCACAATATAATAATTTCATTTCAAGTTTATGTTTATTAACAATCTCTTGACACTTAATAAAATCTTTTTCAGCTTTTTGATTATTATAAGCATAACTTTTTAAATCATATTTATTAGCAATTCTAATTACTGGTTTTAATTCATGTTTTAATTCACTGTCATCGATTTCTTTACTCTCCATGACAACATCCCCTAGTTCAACACCCCTAACAGTTTCAACAACAACCTTATCACCAATCTTTAATCTATAAGGTTCAGGATTAAACCAATATACTTTGCCAACCTCTTTAAATACTATTCCACAAACCTTTGCCATATTAACCCTCACAATTAATAAACATATCCATGTACATTAGTTCAAGATTAACATTATAATTTAGTCTTTCTTTATATTCTAACATAACTTCAATTTGTCTAAATGTTTCATTATAATCTATTTCTCTAATATCAACACCATAATTATCCATCTCAGTTATAGTCTCTTTAAATACCATTTCATCGTATTTACCAAGTAAATAGAATAATCTATCATTAGTAATAGTTATTAAAAGATTCAAAAATATCTCATGATCATTTTTATCTTTACTATTTAGTAAAAACTTTCCATCCTCATTCATAACAATAATAGGATTAGAATTATTAAAAAATGACTCATTAATTTTTTTAACTAAGGTAATTATGTTCTTTAAATTCTCACTTTTACTATACTCAAGTCCTTCACTACTATTATTAGTAAGCTTAGATAATATACGAGCAAGTTCATTATCAATACCTTTACTTAAATATAATTCAACTAAAGTCTTTTCATCTATTTTTTTAAAACTAACAACTTGACTACGAGATCTAATAGTTTGTAAAACTTTAGATAGATTTTCAGTTAATAAAATAGCATAAGTATTATCATTAATCTCTTCTAAAAACTTAAGTAAACTATTAGCACTAGATAAAGTTGCTTTATCAATATCATGAATAATAATAATTCTTATCCCTGATTCAACACCAACTTCATTAAACTCTTTTTGTAATTCATCAACTTGTTCTTTTTTTATTGATTGACTTAATCCATCTCCTGTTGGTTTAATTTGATAAACTCTTGGATGAATTCCTTCATCAAGTCTTTTGCAATTTAAACATTCACCACACATATTATGATCATCACATAATAACATATAGCAAAGATACATACTAGCTTGATATTTAGGAGTACCTTTAACTCCATCAAAAAGAAATACTTGGGATAATCTATTCTTTTTAATACTATTATTAATTAATTTAATAACATCTGGTTGAGTTTTCATTAAATAACTAAAATCCATTATTTATCCTCTCATATATAACTTTTTTAACATCATTATATACTTCATTAATACTTCTATTTCCATCAATTACTTTAATTCTATCTTTATATCTTTTCGCAATCTCTAAATAACCATTTCTAACCATCTTATGAAAATTAATATTTTCTAAATCAAGTCTATTAGTATCTCTATTATTAGTTTTAATTCTAGATAAACCAACTTCAACAGGAATATCAATATAAATTGTTAAATCAGGAAGTTTTCCACCTGTTGCATACATATTAATGTTATAAACATCATCAATTCCAAGATTTCTAGCTACACCTTGATAAACAAGACTAGAATCAAGATATCTATCACATATTACAGTATATCCATTATTTAACTTAGGAAGAACTATTTCTTGTAAATGTTGTCTACGACTTGCAGCATATAATAAAGCTTCAGTCATATAATCCATATTAGTATTAGCCTTATCAAGAATAATATTTCTTATATCTTCACTAATCTTACTGCCACCAGGTTCTCTTGTTAAATAAAAATTTATATTATCTTTTATAAAATCTTCTTTTAATAGGTTAATGATTGTTGTTTTCCCACTACCTTCACAACCTTCAAAAGTTATAAATAGATTATTCATAATATCACCTTTTCTTATTATCTCATAAAAAGCCAAAAAAATAAAGCGATAGTTAAAATTTGATAGTATCTAGTACTATTTACATTATAATTTATTACTTTTTTACTATTTTTTTATTATATTAAATATAAAAAAAGAAGCAATTTAAATAAATCACTTCTTAGTTTTTTTAATACTTTTACTCATAATATACCTTAATTAGATATAATCCATTAGGAGGAGCAATTTTAGGCGCAAATACCCTGTTTTTTTGCTCTAGGATGTATTTTAAATCATTTTTAGTATAATTACCCCATCCAGCCTCAAACAACATCCCAACAATAATTCTGACCATGTTGTGTAAGAATCCTGATCCTATAAATTTAATAGTAACTAAATCATCTTTAATATCAAAATCAATGCTATAAATAGTTCT
This sequence comes from Bacilli bacterium, assembly GCA_016282055.1. Taxonomy (GTDB): domain Bacteria; phylum Bacillota_I; class Bacilli_A; order ML615J-28; family CAG-698; genus CAG-698. Next base: position 279 of record JAEEJT010000027.1, on the reverse strand, counting down.
AATAGTATTTTCTAAATCATGATTTTTAGTAAATGTTCTAAAGACATGAGTACCAATAAATACCTTAGAACACTCTATCATTTTATTAATATCAAGATTTCTATACTTAGGAAAGTACATATAATTATATTTAAGTGGATCATATTCACCAGTATTAATTAAATAATGATATTCTTTTTTAATAACATTAAATCTTGCATTAAAATCATTACTAACTTTCTCTAAACTAATAATATATATATCATGAGGAAGTCTACTATTAATAGCATTTTTATAGTT
>JAEEJT010000026.1 GCA_016282055.1 Bacilli bacterium | reverse complement strand
TGTTGAGTATGATCTTTCTGAAGAAAACATGAAAAATTTAATGGCATTATTTTCTGATTATGGATGGAACTATTCAACAAATAAAGGTGGAACAAATTCAATGGTTTTAGGCTATTTTTCAAGTTGGATGGGGCCTGTCAATGACTCTGATGATAGGTATATTATTAATACTTATTTATCACCGTTAATGAAATCTTTAATGCATGTTCAAAATATCATATTCCTGTCAAGGTCCAATTACACAGATAATGATGCAATTAAACAAGCTATTTTAAATTATGGGGCTGTTTACACAACGCTTTATGCTACAGGAGTAAAGAATCAATATTATAGTGGAACAAGCAATCCTGATCATTCTGTTGTAATCGTTGGATGGGATGATAATTATTCTAAATCTAACTTTGGGGGTAATCAACCTCCGGGAAATGGAGCATGGATTTGTAAAAACAGTTGGGGAACTAACTGGGGATATAATGGTTATTTCTATGTTTCATATTATGATACTAGATTTGCACAGGTAGGCGTTAATGATGCTTCATATACTTTTATTTTAAATGACACGGTTAAATATGATAAAATCTATCAATATGATGTTTTTGGTATGTCAGACTATTTATTAACAAATCAGAGCAGCATATGGTATCAAAATATATTTAATGCCACATCTGACGATATTATGGCTGCATTTTCAACATATTTCAATAGAGAATCAAATTTTACAGTTGAAATTTATGTCAATAATGAGTTAAAACTCACGCAAAAAGGCTCATCACCTGCCGGTTACTTTACTATTAATTTTGATGAATTTATTCCAGTTTATAAAAATGATTTATTTAAAATTGTTATAAAATTAACCACTTCAACTGAAGCATGTGTTCCTATTTCAGAAAAATCTGCTGCTACAAGAACTCATTATATGCCTAATACATCATTCATTAGTTACGATGGTGTTAATTGGATTGATTTATATGATTATAATATAACGTTGTCTGATAGGGGACATTATTACCTTTCACAGGTGGCATGCATTAAGGTATTTACAATATTTAACTTGACCACAACAACCAGTTTAACTAACGTTTCAGGATTTGATAATAATAGGATTAATTTTACTGCAACAGTTAAAGACCAATATGGTCATTTAATAAATGAAGGTTATGTTATTTTTGAACATCGTGGAATAAAATATAATAGAACCGTGAATAATGGAATAGCTCATTTGTCACTCAATAATATATATGGATATTCGAATTTAACGGCTTTTTATATGAATAATGCACATTATTCAACTTCTAAAGATTTATTAACAATTCATGGGCTTAAACATGGCATTAATTTGACAGTTAATGTGGATGATATTTATTATGGTGATAAGCTTAAGGTTAATGTCTCTTTAGTCGATGATGGAGGTAATTATATTGATTCTACTTTAGTTTTAACGGTTGGTGATTTGTCTTATAATATTAATTCAAATTCTCTATTCGTTGTCCCTGATTTGTTTTTGGCTGGAAATTATAGTGTTAGTGTTTTTTATAAGGGAAATGATTCACATTATGGTGATGTAATCTATTCCAGTGTTGTTGTAAGTAAGTATGATGTTAGTTTAGGCTTTAATGTGGATGATGTTTATTACGGCGAATATTTAACTTTTGATGTTTATTTAACTTCTAATTCTAAATTAATTAATGATAATGTTATTTTAAATATAAATAATATTAATTATACAGTTCCTGCAAACGCTGAATTTAAACTCCCAGTTATTTTAAATGCATCATCCTATAATATTAATGTTTATTATAAGGGAAATGAAATGTATAATGCTAAAGAGTTCACAAGCAATGTTAACGTTTATAAAATTAATCCAAATCTTGAATTCATGATAAACAATATAAAATATGGTGAGGATTTAATAACTAAAGTTAAGCTAACGGGTATTAATGGTTCTAAGTTAAGTGAAAATGTTATGTTGATAATCAATAATAAACGCTATATTTTTAATGCTAATAGTAATTTTACGATTCCGGTTAAATTGGATAGTGGTTCTTATAGTGCAAATATAATTTTCAATGGAAGTAAAAACTATAACCCCTCAAGTAAAGATGTTAATTTTACAGTGTCTAGAAATGACGTAAATATTGATTTATTTGTTTCTAATGGTATTTATGGTGAAAATACTATTGTTAATACTTATTTAAGTGATTTGAAAGGTAATTTAATTAATGAAAATCTTAAACTTGAAATTGGCGGCAATTTATATGAAATTATATCCAATTCAAAGTTTACGTTGCCTGTCATTTTAAATGCATCAGATTATGTTGCAAAATTATCTTTTGAAGGAAATAATAATTATAACAAAAATTATATAACCAAATCATTTAAAATTAATAAGGCAAATATAGATTTGAGTTTAACTATTGATAATATAACTTATGGAAATTATCTTGTTTTAAATAATACTATTGATAAAGATTTGATTTTAAATATAAATAATAAAAATTATTCAATCAAGAATTTACATGTTAATAAAATACCAAATTTATTCAATG
>JAEEJT010000025.1 GCA_016282055.1 Bacilli bacterium | reverse complement strand
TCTTAAAGTATTAGAAATCATTGGTAGTGCTCAAGGGGCAGCATCAAGATCAAATAATAATTAATATAAAATAAAGACGTTGTTAGAGATAGTAACAACGTTTTTTTATGGATACATATCAAAACCATCTTAATGAATAGGTGCTTTGAGTATCCTTTATATTGGATAGTTTTAATAACAATAATAAAAAATCTCTTGACATTTAGATTAATTTCGACTATAATCAAATTGAATTTGAAAATAGTCGGAGGAATAATATGGCTTATATTAATAGATCATTAGAAAATATATTAGTTAAGAGATTTAATTCTGCAAAATCAGTTGCCATAACAGGCGCAAGACAAGTTGGAAAGACCACTTTAACTAAACATGTCTATCCTGATGTAAAAAGAATTAATTTAAGAAATGTTACTTTATATAATAATGCTAAAGAGGATCCCCAAGGCTTTTTAGAAAGCTTTAATCGTCCTCTGTTCATTGATGAGATACAAAGAGTCCCTGAACTAATTGATGCCGCAAAAGTTATTCTTGATGATGTCTCAACCAGAGGAAATTATATTTTTTCTGGTTCCCAGAAATGGGAATTGATGAAAGGATTATCGGAGTCTTTAGCTGGGATGGTATCAATCATGGAATTAGCACCTTTATCTTTAAGAGAGATATATAATATAAAATTTAACGATGCTTTTATTCCAACTAATGATTATATATCAAAAAGAGAAAAAGAACTTGTCAAGTATGATAACTTATGGCAAATTATTCATAAGGGTGAATATCCTGAATTATATGAAAGTGATTTGCGCGAATGGGAAGATTATTATTCATCATACGTTAGCACATATATTGAAAGAGATGTTTATGAGATAATTAAAGTTCGTGACTTTAATACATTTTATAAGTTTATGGTGTCGGTAGCGGCGAGAACCGGTAATATGCTTGATTATAATAATATCGCAAAAGACGTAGAAATATCGGTAGAAACGGTGCGACTTTGGGTTTCTATTTTAGAAAAAACAGATATTATATTTTTGTTAGAACCATATTATAATTCTCACTTAAATAGAGCAATCAAAACACCTAAGGTTTACTTTAGAGATACTGGTTTAGCTGCCTATTTAACTTCATGGCTCACTAAAGAAACTTTAGAAAATGGAAATATGAATGGTGCTTTTTTTGAAACATTTGTAATTAATGAAATAATAAAGTCTTATATTAACTCTGGAAGAGAATATAAAAACAAAATCTATTATTATCGTGGAAAAGATAAAATAAAGAAAAAAGTTAATGGTGAGATTTATGAAGAAGAAAATGAAATTGATTTTATCATTGAAGAAAATGGGACACTATATCCAATAGAGATTAAAAAAACAACTAATCCTAAATCAGATATGGCATCCGCTTTTGATGTTCTTGATAAAGATATTACAAAGAAAAGAGGGACAGGCGCTATTATATGTCGTAGCGAATATAAATTAAAACTTCGGGATAATTTATATGCTTTACCTATTGAATATATTTAAAAATTTATCTTTATTAGACACTTAAGATTATTATCTTAGGTGTTTTTTTTAATGGACACTTATCTCAACTATACTAATGAATGGTTGTATTTAGTATCTCTTTTCATTCTAGACGTGGAAAAGTACTTAAGCTTTTGGTTGAAAAAAGTGTAAAATCAAATTGAATGTAGATGATATCATGTTTAAAAGAAAAATTTATGATGTGATGCTTCAATGGAAAAATGATTATTATAAATAGACTCTAGCCAACAAATCAACTCGGAAAAAACCGAGTCGGAAAAAACCGAGTAAAAAATGATTTGTTTAATTGTTGGAAGAAAGTAAAGACTTTTAATGAAATGGAATAAGACTTGTTTAAAACTTGTGTTACAAGGAAGTTTTAATTTATTGTAAATACATTAATATATACAGTTCTATGTGTTTTGGGTATTCTATTTTTTGTTTAGTTGTAGTATAATAAAAGGTAGTGAATAGAATAATATGAAAGGATATAGATGTTAAATGGTTAAAATAGATATTATTTCTGGTTTCCTTGGGGCTGGTAAGACATCATTTATTAGAAGATTACTTAATACTAACATTAAGAATGAAAAAGTAGTATTGATTGAAAATGAATATGGAGAAGTATCAGTTGACACTGATATCTTAAAAGATACAAAGATCGAAATGCGAGAGTTATCGCAAGGATGTATTTGTTGCTCACTAGTTGGAGATTTCTCTAAAGCATTAGGAGAACTAATTGAGAAATTTAATCCGGATAGGGTTATTATTGAACCATCAGGAGTTGGAAAGTTATCGGATATTATTAATGCGGTTCGTAAAGTTGGTTTAAGTGATGCCATTAATTCTTTAGTATGTTTAGTGGACTGTAAGAAAGCTAAAATGTATGAACGTAATTTTGGAGAATTCTTTGTGGATCAAATTGAAAGTGCTCATACAGTAGTGTTATCGAGAACTGATATTGCCTTAACTGAAAAAATCGAAGAAGCAGTAGAAATAGTTCGTAAACATAATCATGATGCGGTAATAATAACTACATATATTTATAACTTAAGTGATGAAGAATTACTTAAAGCTTATGAAGGAGTTAATTTTGATTTACTT
>JAEEJT010000024.1 GCA_016282055.1 Bacilli bacterium | reverse complement strand
TATTTAATATTATTTAATTTAGCATCAAATAATAATCTAGTCATATAAGGATTATATGTTAAATCAAAAACAAACTTAAAACCTTTTGGATTAACTAAACTATCTAAAACATTAGGATAAGTTCCAACTGGAGTAGCATTAACTAATATATCAAAACTATAATTTTTAATATCATTATATGATATAGTATCATTATTAGTTTTAGTTCTACTAGCAAATTTAATTAACTTACATGATTTACTTTTAAAATAATAAGCTAAAGTTCTACTTACTCCCCCTGTACCTAATATTAAAATACTTTTATCATAACAATCAATATTATAATATTTAAATGTTTCAATAATACCTAATAAATCAGAATTATATCCAACAAGTTTATTATCTTCTTTTTTTATTAAATTACAAGATTTAGTATTTAAAGAGCTTTCATCAAGTTTATCTAAATATTCTAATACTTTAACTTTATAAGGATTAGTTACATTAATAAAGTCATAATCATTATTTAATAAAAACTCTTTTATATTTTCTTCTTTAAGTTCAATTAAATCATAACTTGTATTAAAAAAATTAGAATGAATATCTTTAGAATATGAATAGTTTAATCTTTTACCAATTAAACAACCTTTCATCACATCCACTCTTCCCCGTAAAAACTAGAAAGCAAATCACAAAGAGCAATACTTGTAAAGGCTTCTAGGATAACTTGGCATCTATTTAAAATACAAGCATCATTACTTCCGTTAAACATAACATCAATATTTTCTTTATTTTTATAATCAATTGTACTTATTTTCTTACCTATAGTAGGAATTGGTTTAAAACAAACATTAAACTCAATAGGATTACCATTTGATAATCCACCATTAATTCCCCCATTATAATTATTATTTATATTAACTTTATCATTATCTAAATATAAAGTATCTAAAGTCTCACTACCTAATTTATAACTAATTAAATTATCACCAAATGATATTCCTTTTACACTAGGAATAGAAAATATCATATGACTTATTTTAGATTCAAAAGAATCAAAGAAAGGTTCACCAATTCCAACAGAAACTCCATTAATACTTACTTTTATTTCTCCGCCTATTGTATCAGAACTATTTCTAACACTATTTAATAAATCATTAAATTTAGTATTATCTGTTTCCTCTCCAATTCTTGTAATACTTGTATTAATATTTATATTCTTTTTTAATAAAACTTGTTTAAGAATAGCACCAATAATTACAATTGGAGTAGTAAGTCTACCTGAAAAATGTCCACCACCATTAAAATCATTATAGCCATTACTTCTTACAAAACTAGGATAATCAGCGTGATTTGGTCTAAAAATACCTTCTTTATAACTAGATCCTTTAATATCATTGTTAACAATAACAGTTAAAGGTGCTCCTGTTGTAAAGTCTTTATAAACTCCACTTATAAATTCATAACTATCTTTTTCTTTTCTTTGTGTTTCAAAGTTTTCTTTTGGTCTTCTTCTTTCTAGTTCACTATTAATAAAATCATAATCTATTTTGATTCCTGCTTTTATTCCATGTATAGTACAACCAATATACTTTCCGTGTGACTCACCAAAAAGAGAAACTATTAAATTATTTCCAATTATTGATTTCACTCAAAACACCTTCAATCCATTCATAATTTACTTTTTTAATTTCATATTTACATAAATCAAATAAATAAATTACATTAATTAATCCCAATTCACATTTTTTATCATTTTTTATTTTTGATAAAATTTCATTTTTATCTAAACATAAATCTTTTTTTAAATTAAATATATTAATATATTTTAAGATTAGATTTTTTAACTCATCTGATGTAGTCATTAAATACATTCCTAAACCAACTGCTTCACCGTGTAATAAATTATTATTCATAATTTCTAAAGCATGTCCTATAGTATGACCAAAATTTAATACTTTTCTTTCATTATTATCAAAAGGATCACAATTAACAACATTATTTTTAATTTGAATTGATTTAGTAATTATTTCAAAGTTATAATTTCTTATTGTGTTAATATTATTATTTTTAATAATATTAAATAAATCCTTATCAAAACAACTAGACATTTTAATAACTTCCATCAAACCATTGATATAATTTCTATCATCTAATGTATCAAGACATTTTGAATCAACTAAAACTAAACTAGGATTATAAAATGATCCAATAGAATTTTTATATAAATCAAAGTTAATACCATTTTTTCCACCAATTGAACTATCAACCATAGCAAGAAGGGAAGTTGGAATAAGTATTAATTTAATTCCACGTTTATAAGTTGATGCTATAAAACCTGATAAATCAGTTACAACTCCTCCACCTACACCAATAATTTGATCAAATCTATCAAATTCGTTTTCAAGTAAATATTCATTTATCTTAATAAAGTTATCAATATTTTTACTTTCTTCTCCATGTTTAATAACATATAGATATGTATTATTATTCTTTAGAATATTTTCATAATACATACTTGGAATTAAATCATCAGTTATAACAAGAGTTTTACAGTTAAAGTTAATATAATTATTGATATCTTTACATAAATTATTATCAATAATTATTTTATAATTATTCATATTATTATTAAACTTAGAATCAATAATCATAATATACCTCTACTATATAAATTATAACAAAAACAACCTTAAAAATCAATTATAGAGAAAATTAAAATACTATTTAAAACTATTTATTAAAAATATGATATATGTTATAATTTATAAGGGTGAATATTATGAATATACTAGATAAAAATAGAAAGAAACTAAATAAGATTGATAAAAAAATGGCACTTCTATTTAAAAATAGAATGGATTTAGTTAAATCAATAAAAGAATATAAAAGATTAAATAATATTAGTATTGAAAATAAAGATAGAGAAAATGAAATCATTAATAATAATATTAATTATACAAATGAATATAAAGAATATTATAAAGATTTTATGAATAATATCTTTACAATATCAAAATCTTATCAAGAGGATAATAAGAAATGAAATACACAAAATACAATAAATCACTAGATTATTCTTATACATTAGGAATAACTTTAACTATTGAACTAATTAAAAAACATAAAGAAGATTTACTAGATATTTATTATTCAACTTCTTTTAATGGCGAATCTAAGACTCTAATTGATTCATATTGTAAAGATTTAAATATTACTCCTATTGTAAGTGATAAAATATTTAATATTCTATCTAATAAAGAGAATATCTTTGTTATTGGAGTATTTAAAAAGTTTTACAATAAGATAAATAATAATACTAATCATATTTGTCTTGTAAATCCTTCTAATGCTGGTAATCTTGGTACAATTTTAAGAACAGCATCTGGTTTTGGTATTGAAAATATTGCTATTATTACCCCAAGTGTAGATTTATTTGATCCAAAGACAATAAGAGCTAGTATGGGAGCAATATTTAATCTAAATGTAACATTATATGAAAACTTTCAAGATTATTTAAATAGTTTTAAAAACTATAATATTTATACATTTATGTTACAAGCTAAAACAAAGTTACATGAAACTAAATTTTTAAAACCATTTACTTTAGTATTTGGTAATGAAGCAACAGGACTTGATAAATCATATTTAGATTATAATAGTGTTATTATAAAACATAATAATTCTATTGATAGTTTAAACTTACCAATAGCAACATCTATTGCTATTTATGAGGCAACAAAATCCAATTTCTAAAATAAAAAGCTTTTTTCAATTAAGAAAAAAGCTTTATTTTTTTAATAATCAAATCTATTAAAACTTATGTTTTCATCAAGACTTAAAATGAAATCAGTAATTACATCAATTATTTCTTCAACATCACTTAATTTACATACTTCAACTGAAGAATGCATATATCTAAGTGGAATACTAACTAAATAAACAGGAACACCATTTTTCTTATTATAGATAGCATCAGCATCAGTAAATGTTCTTTCATAGAATGCTTCAAGTTGAGGTTTAATATTTAACTTATTACAACTTTCCATCATTCTTTCTTCCATAATAGGATTAATTATAGATCCTTTTGTTAAAGCTGGCCCATTTCCAAGTTTAATGTCTCCTGTTAAATCATTAGAATAACGAATATCATTAGCATATGTAACATCAATTACAATTGAACATGTTGGATTTACTTCTTCTGTTAAACTATGAGCTCCACGATATGTTGTTTCTTCTCCTACGGTAGTTGACGCATAAACTCCTACTTTACATTTCTTTTCTTTACATTTTCTTAATATTTCTAAGCTTATAAATGCTCCAATTCTATCATCTAAAGCTCTAGCACTTAAAAAGTCCCCATTAAGTTTTTGATATGTATTCATATGAATAACAGGATCACCAATAGAAACAAGCTTACTACATTCTTCTTTACTAGAGCAACCTAAATCAAGAATTAAATCTTTTACTTTAATATCAGTATTATAATTAGGGCAATATCCAATAACACCAGGAATAAATTTATAACCATCTTTAGTAAACTTTACAACATTTACATGTTGACCAATATACATATGAGGTCTAATTCCACCAGTTTTAGTTAATTTACAAGTTCCGTCATTACAAATTTCATTAATAACAAGTCCAATTTCATCAATATGACCAGAAAGTAAAACTCTCATTTTACTATTAGGATTAATAGCATTAATAACATTATAATTTTGATTTTTATAAACAACATCACTTACATCTTTCATCTCATTAATAATCTTTTTTTGAATTTCAAATTCAAATCCACTTGGTGATGGTGTTTCTAATAATTCATATAAAAATTTTTCGTTTAACATATAATCTCCTTTTCTTATAGAGGATCAGGTTTTTTATAATTCTCTATTATTTCTTTTGGTATTGTTTCAAATTCTTTTTTCCAATATGTATAAAAATCTTTTCTTTTAAAGTTATAGATATTATCATTCTTGCTAACAAATTCATAACCACAAATTCTAATATCATCATTATTATTGTATTTAATAACACCGGGTATATTATCAAGACAATATTTCACTCTAAAAGATTGCCAGTGATATACGGTTTCACTAGAAAAATAAAATAATTTACAAGTATCAACTAGGCTTGCCCAACTTGATGCAAAAAAATTATCACCATAATTATAAGGTTCAAATGTTGTACATCCTTCATCATTTCTCCAATATGCAAAGAAATCAATAAGAAACTCAATAAACTCTAAATACTTCTTATTTTTATAGCAATAACCAATAAAACACTTATCACTTTGTAAGCTTACATCAATTATTTTATTTGGAAACAAAAAGTATTTATAAAAAGAATAACCCATAGAATAACAATTTTCCATACCACCTGCGTAATAATCAGCAAACTTAAGAAAATCATCACAAGAATTAATATTATTTTCTATTAATTCTTTAGAGTTAGAATTATCCTTTATAAAATAATAAAAATCAGAAAAGAACATTTCAAATAGTTTTCTTTTAGATTCATATACTTCATAATATTTTCTAGTATCACTAAACAAATTAAAACATATTTTATTCATATAATACCTCAAACTATTATATCATAAATTACTATTTTTGTCTTAATATTATTAAAAAAGAGATTTGATTAAATCAAATCTCTTATTTTTTAACTAAGTTTAGATAACTTAATTTCATTATTATAGTCACAAACATATTTAATAAATGGTTCAATTTCATTATTTAATATCTTTTTAGCTATAAATGTTTCAATGTTCTTTTGAATAAATCTCTTGATTGGTCTTGCTCCAAATTCAGTATTATAACTTGAATCAATAATATATTTCTTTAAATCATTAGAAAATTCAATAGAAATATTTTGATTTACTAATCTTTGTTTTAATTCATTTAACATCTTATCAACAATCTTTATTTGAGTGTCTTTATCAAGTGGGTTAAATATAATTATTTCATCAATTCTATTGATTAATTCTGGTCTAAAGTTCATCTTAACTACACCCATAACATCATTTTTCTTATTAGGATTATTATTATTTAATAATATATCACTACCTAAATTAGATGTCATAATGATGATAGTGTTTTTAAAGTCAACAGTTCTTCCTTGGCTATCAGTCAAACGACCTTCATCAAGAATTTGAAGTAAAATATTGAATATGTCTCTATGAGCTTTTTCAATTTCATCAAATAAAACAATTGAATAAGGTTTTCTTCTAATAGCTTCAGTTAATTGTCCGCCTTCATCATAACCAACATATCCTGGTGGAGCACCAATCAATCTAGAGACAGAATGACTTTCCATATACTCACTCATATCAAAACGAACTATATGTTGTTCACTATCAAATAAAGCATCAGCTAATGCCTTACATACTTCAGTCTTACCAACACCTGTTGGACCTAAAAACAAGAATGATCCAATTGGTCTATTTTCATCTTTAATTCCAGCTCTTTGTCTAATAATAGCATCACTTACTAAATTAATAGCTTCTTCTTGACCTATTACACGTTTAGAAAGTAAATCATTTAAACCAAGAACTTTCTCTTTTTCACCTTTAATAAGTTTATTAATCGGAATACCAGTTGATTTAGAAATAATACTTGCTATATCATTTTCTGTCACAACTTCACTAATTAATTTTTCACTATTATTTTCTTCAAAATTAGATAATTCTTTTTCTAAGCTTGGGATAATTTGATATTGAAGTTTTGCTGCTTTTTCATAATCACCTTTAGCCATACAATCTTCATATAACTTACGTGATTTTTCAAGTTCTTTTTGTTTAGACTTAATATTTTCAAGATTTACCTTTTCAAGTTCCCACTTCTTATTTAATTCATCTTTCAACTTGTTCTTTTCTTGAAGTTCATCAATAATCTTTTTAAGTCTATTTACACTTACACTATCTTTTTCTTTACTTAATGCACTCTTTTCAATCTCAAGTTGCATAATTTGTCTATTAACAAGATCTAGTTCATTAGGCATAGAATTCATTTCTGTTCTAATAGATGCACAAGCTTCATCAATTAAATCAATAGCTTTATCAGGTAAGAATCTATCAGTAATATATCTATTAGATAACACAGCACTACTTACAATAGCACTATCACTAATACGTACTCCATGGAAAACTTCAAATCTTTCCTTTAAACCTCTTAAAATACTAATAGTATCTTCAACAGTTGGTTCGTCAATCATAACCTTTTGGAAACGTCTATCTAGTGCACTATCTTTTTCAATGAAGTTTCTATATTCATTTAAGGTAGTTGCACCTATACAATGAAGTTCACCACGTGCTAGTAATGGTTTTAACATGTTAGAAGCATCAAGTGCTCCATCTGCTTTACCAGCTCCAACAATTAAATGTATTTCATCGATAAATAAAATAATCTCGCCATTACTTTCTTGAATCTTCTTTAAAACTGCTTTTAATCTTTCCTCAAATTCACCTCTAAACTTAGCTCCAGCCACTAGACTTCCCATATCTAGTTCATAAATATGACAGTTTTTAAGGTTGTTTGGTACATCTTGTTTTTCAATTCGACTAGCAAGTCCTTCAATAATTGCAGTTTTACCAACACCAGGTTTTCCTATTAAGATAGGATTATTTTTAGTTTTTCGCGCTAATATTTTAATTATACGTAATATTTCATCTTCTCGGCCTATTACAGGATCAATTTTACCTGCTTTAACAGCTTCAGTAACATCACGTCCAAATTTTTCTAGGATATTCGTATCCTTAGAATAATCTTCCATTTCCATAATTTGCCTCCTTTTTAGCACTCTATATACTCAAGTGCTAATTATATTATAATACTTTTATATTTAATGTCAATAGATTATAATAAAAAAATTAAAAAAGAGGCAAAAGCCTCTTTAATTATAGAGTATTGTTGCTTCCTAATACATCAACAATTTTATGTTTAACAAGTTCTTTAACAGCTTCACGTCCATCTCCTAAATATTGACGAGGGTCAAAATGATCTGGATGTTCAACTAAATGTTTTCTAATTGAAGCAGTCATTGCTAAACGTAAATCTGAATCAATGTTGATTTTACAAACAGCCATTGTAGCAGCTTTACGTAATAATTCTTCAGGAATACCAATAGCATCTGGCATTTGCCCACCATATTGATTAACAGTATCAACATCTTTTTTAATTACAGATGAAGCTCCGTGTAATACAATAGGGAATCCTGGTAAACGACGACTTACTTCTTCTAATATATCAAATCTTAATCTTGGCTTTTGACCAGGTTTAAATTTATAAGCTCCGTGACTAGTTCCGAT
>JAEEJT010000214.1 GCA_016282055.1 Bacilli bacterium | reverse complement strand
TATAGGATTGTTTTTAATTTCTAAATTAATTAAGAATTTACTTATTAAACATAAAAGTAATTTTTATTCTTTTATTTTTGGTTTATTAATTGTCTCTCCTATTTCAATAATTTTTAATGTTTATAAAGACTATAATAATTCTATAAATTTTAAGAATTCTTTAATTTATATTATTGGATCTATATTATTATGTATTGGTATTTTTGTTTCTGGAGTATTACCTAAATTAATTAAAATGGAGAAAAATAATGATAAGAGCAGTACTAATTGATCTTGGAAAAACTATCCTTACTAATGAATATATTAATTTTATTGATGGTTTGAAGGCTATTTATGATCTTGATACTAGTAAAGATAAAGTTAGTTTTGATGAATATGTAAGAGTATATAATAATATAAAGAAGATAACTTTTGATTATAGAAAGTATACTCATAGTGAGATTAGAATTGGTGATATTTTGAAAACAATTAATGATATTTGTTTGATTAATGTTAATGATAATGTTAATCTTGAAGAAGTTTTTCTTTATAATTTTATTAAAGAGAATCTTGAAAAGAATGTTTATGAATTTTTAAAGTTTTGTAAAGATAATAATATTTATGTTATTGGTGTATCTAATTCTAGTATTACAAGTAGTTCTTTAAAGAAAGAATTAAGTGATTTTAAAGTATTAGATTATTTTAATGATGTTATTAGTAGTGCTGATATTTATATTTGTAAACCTAGAAAAGAGATATTTTCTTATGGAATTTCTAAGGTTTTAAAACTTGATAATAGTATAAAAAATAATGAGATTATATTCGTTGGTAATGATTATAACATTGATATGATGGGAAGTTTTAATTGTGAAATTCGTCCTTTTTGGTATAATGTGGCTGATCAAGAAGATTGTTATAATGTTTGTGAATACATATTTAATGATTATTTAAAGCTTATTGATTATATTAAAAAAGAAAATAACATCTAGGAAATATTTATTAATTATTTAATTTTATTTTTTTATTTTGATTTTAATTTATTTACAATTATATCTATATGTGTTATAATTATTATAAGGTAATTATATTAGGAGGAAGTGTATGATTGGTCAAGAAACATTTGGTGAAAAACCAATTATTAAAGTCGTAGGTGTTGGTGGCGGCGGTGGTAATGCCATTAATCGTATGATTGAAAATGATGTTAAAGGTGTTGAATTCATTACAATCAACACTGATTCTCAAGTACTACGCTTAGCCAGAAGTGAATATCGTTTGCAAATTGGTAAAGAATTAACTAAAGGTTTAGGTGCTGGTGCTGACCCTAGTGTTGGTGAAAAAGCTGCACTTGAAAATGAAGAAGAAATAAGAGATATGCTTCGTGGAAGTGATATGGTATTTGTTACTGCTGGTATGGGTGGAGGAACTGGAACTGGTGCTGCTCCTGTAGTTGCTAAGATTAGCCGTGAACTTGGTTGTCTTACTGTTGGTATTGTAACTAAACCCTTTACTTTTGAAGGAAGAAGAAGAATGAATCAAGCTATTGAAGGTATTGAAAAATTACGTCAACATGTTGATACATTAATCGTTATTCCTAATGATAAAGTATTAAGTATTATAGATCCTAAGACTTCTATGTTAGAAGCATTTAAAGAAGTAGATAATGTATTAAGACGTGGTGTTCAAGGTATTGCTGAAATTGTTACTGTTCCTGGAATTATTAACGTAGACTTCGCCGATGTTCGTACTATTATGAAGGGTAAAGGTACTACTGCATTAATGGGTATTGGTGTTGGTCAAGGTGAAAATAGAGCAGTTCAAGCAGCAAGACAAGCTATATCAAGTCCACTTCTTGAAATTGATATTAATGGTGCAAGTAACGCTATTGTATTTATTACTAGTGACGTTGATGTTTCTATGAGTGAAGTTATTACTGTTATGGATGAAATCAGAGCGGCTTCAACTAGTGAAATTGATTTGATTTATGGTACTGGATTTAACATGGATTTACGTGGTGAATTAATTGTTACTGTTATTGCAACTGGTTATGATTTAAAGAAGAATGATAGTGATGTTGTAACAGGTGATGATGATAATGAACCTAATGAAAAAGTAAAACGTGAAAAGGATGCACCTAATAACACTCCAAGTTGGTTAATTAATCAATTTAAATAGTATTATAAGAGATTAGATTTATTCTAATCTCTTTTTTATTTAGGATAAGGTTTTTACTCTTAAATTTAAGTTATAATCAAGTTTTAGATATTGAGTGTAAAATTAGTTGTATGTAAATTAGATTTGGTGTAGGTTAAATTATAGGAAATTTTATTTTATGAAAATAACAGATTTTAAAAAGATTTCTTGAAAATTTAATAAAAATATAGTAGAATATTAACATATAATTAATAGAGAATTAATAAGCGTTAAGTGCTCTTGACTAACGGATATAGTCTTGGGACGAAAACTATTTAGTTGCGGTTTATTAATTTATGTCCGCTAGAGCGGATCTCTAAAGGTTATCTTAGGAGGTTCTTTTTTTTATGTCTAAAAATCGACAATTGATTATGAAAATTAGTTTTTGCAGTATTATGTCTGCTTTAAGTTTAGTTTTTTCTTTGTTTGTTTCAATTAGAATTGGAACAAGTATTAAGATTTCACTACATCCACTACCATTAATAATTATTGGTATTGTTTTTGGTAAATGGTATGGATTATTAAGTGGAACTATTGTTGGTCTACTTGATCAATTGCTTGGAGTATATGGAGTAAGTGCTACAAGTCCATTCTGGATGCTTGCATTTATGGCTTGGGGATTCTTTTCAGGATTATTCAAAAGCATATTTAATAAAAAATATGTTATTGGTGTTATATTAACAGTTGTCTTTACTTCTGTTTGTGTTAATGTCTTAAATACTTTTGCAATGTTTATGGATGGATTAATTATCAAAGATTCAATGTTTACTATTACATATATTGTAAGTAAGTTACCAATGAGATTATTACTATTATTTATTGAGGATATAATATTTATTATTATTTTAATTCTTATTAAGAATTTAGTCGATATTATTAAGAAATACTAGATGACGGGAAAGTGTTTTCGATTGATTGAAAAAAAACGCTAGAAGTAGTATAATTAAATAGTATTGGAGGATAAATATGAAAGATAAAAAACTTGTTATGCTTACTATAATGGATGGTTATGGTATTAGTGATAGTAAAGTGGGAAATGCTATTTATTTAGCTAAAAAACCAAATCTTGACTATTTAATGAATAGATATCCTAACACTTTATTAGGTGCTAGTGGTGAAAGTGTTGGTTTGCCTGATGGTCAAATGGGAAACAGTGAAGTAGGACATATGAATATTGGTGCTGGAAGAACTGTTTACCAATCATTAACTAGAGTTAACATTGCTGTTAGAAATAATGAATTAATAAAAATGCCTGCAATTAGTAAAGCTGTTAAAAATTGTTTAGACAATAATAGTACTTTGCATATTATGGGACTTATGAGTGATGGTGGAGTTCATTCTCATATTGATCATATTTTATATTTAGTTAAAGCAGCTAAAAAAGAAGGAGTTAAGAATATTGTTGTTCACTCATTCTTAGATGGTAGAGATGTACCACCAAAATCTGCTTTAGTTTATCTTGATAAATTAAATGAATGCTTGAAAGAAAATGATGCTTTAATGGGTGTTATTTCTGGTAGATATTATGCAATGGATAGAGATAAAAACTGGAATAGAGTACAACTTGCATATGATGCTTTAGTTTATAACAAAGCTGATGTTAAAAACTACGTTGATGGAATTAATGAAAGTTATAATAATAATGTAACTGATGAGTTTGTTGTTCCATTTATTTGTAATAAAAATACAAATATTAAAGATAATGATTCTGTAATATTTGCTAACTTCAGACCAGATAGAGCTATTCAAATCTCAACAGCCTTAACTAATCTTGATATGACTGGTATTGAAAATGGTTATAAGTTTAAAAACTTAAATTATGTTTCAATGATGTTATATAGTGAAAATGTTAAAGGTGATGTTGTTTTTTGTATTCAAGAATTAAATAATATATTTGGTGAATATATTGAAAGTCTTGGCATGAATCAATTAAGAATTGCTGAGACTGAAAAATATGCTCATGTTACTTATTTCTTCGATGGTGGTGTTGAAAGAAACTATCCACATTGTGATAGAATTTTAGTTAATTCACCAAAAGTAGCTACATATGATATGCAACCTGAGATGAGTGCTTATGAAGTTTGTGAAAAATGTAAAGAAGCAATTCTATCTAAGAAATATGATACAATTATTTTGAATTTTGCAAACTGTGATATGGTAGGACATACAACTAATATTGATGCTACAGTTAAAGCCGTTGAAACAGTTGATGAATGTGTTGGTACATTATATAAAGCTTGTGAAGAAGTTGGTGGAACAATGGTAATTATTGCCGATCATGGTAATGCTGATAAATTACTTGATGAAAATGGTTTACCATTCTCTGCTCATACTACTGCTCCAGTTCCTTGTATTATCACAAAAGAAGGTTTAGAGCTAAGAGAAGGTGGAGTTTTAGGAGATGTTGTTCCTACAATGCTTGAATTAATGGGTGTTAGTCAACCAAAAGAAATGACAGGAAAATCAATTATTAAAAAATAATTTATACAAAGGAGATATATATGCCAATTATTAATGAAGTTTATGCTCGTGAAGTTATTGATTCTCGTGGAAATCCAACAGTAGAAGTTGAAGTTTATACTGAAAGTGGTGGATTTGGTCGTGCTATTGTTCCAAGTGGAGCTTCTACTGGAGAACATGAAGCTGTTGAATTAAGAGATGGCGAAAAAAATCGTTTCTTAGGTAAAGGTGTTTTAAAGGCAGTTAGTAATGTCAATGACATTATAGGACCAGAAATTGTTGGAATGAATGTATTTGATCAAGTTGGAATTGATAAATATATGTGTGAACTTGATGGTACTCCAAATAAAGGTAAATTAGGAGCTAACGCTATCTTAGGTGTTTCTTTAGCTTGTGCTAGAGCTGCTGCTGATTTATGTGGTTTATCTTTATACAATTATTTAGGCGGATTTAATGCAAAAGAATTACCAACACCAATGATGAATATATTAAATGGTGGAGCTCATGCTGATTGGTGCATTGATATTCAAGAATTTATGATTATGCCAGTTGGTGCAAAAACATTTAAAGAAGCAGTTAGAATGGGTAGTGAAGTATTCCATAATTTAAAAACTGTTTTAAAAGCTAAAGGTTGTAATACAGCTGTTGGTGATGAAGGAGGATATGCTCCAAAGCTTTCATCAAATGAAGAAGCTATTAAAGTAATACTTGAAGCTATTACTAAAGCTGGATATAAACCAGGTGATGATGTAAGAATTGCGATGGATGTTGCTTCATCTGAATTCTATAATCCTGAAACTAAGATGTATGAATTAAAGAGTGAAGGAAAGAACTTAACAAGTTCTGAGATGGTTGATTTCTTAGAAGATTTAGTTAATAAATATCCAATCATTTCTATTGAAGATGGTTTAGATGAAAATGACTGGGAAGGATGGAAAGTATTAACTGAAAGACTTGGAAAGAAAGTTCAATTAGTTGGTGATGATTTATTTGTTACTAATACTGAAAGATTATCTAAAGGTATTGAAATGGGAGTTGCTAATGCTATTTTAATTAAAGTAAATCAAATTGGTACTTTAACTGAAACTTTTGAAGCTATTCAAATGGCTCAAAAAGCTAGTTATACAGCTGTAGTTTCTCATCGTTCTGGTGAAACTGAAGATACAACAATTGCTGATATTGCAGTTGCTTTAAATGCTGGTCAAATTAAGACTGGATCTATGAGTAGAACAGATAGAGTTGCTAAGTATAATCAATTATTAAGAATTGAGGATGAACTTGGTGAAACTGCTGTTTATAATGGTTTAAACTCTTTCTACAATTTGAAAAATAAATAATAATTAGGTGGCTTATGGCCACCTTTTTTAAGTTAATACTATATTTTGGATAAGATATGTTTTTTTTTTAAATAATATAAATCAAAAAAAGTTTATTGTATGTATTGACAATATATTGACAACATCAACACATTTTGTTATAATATAGATATAAAAAGTGAGGTGTTTAAAATGGCTAATATTAATATTAGAATTAATGATGAAACAAAAATTAACGCTGAAAATGTTTTTAAAAGTTTAGGAATTACTCCTAGTGCTGCAATTACTTTATTTTATAATCAAGTTATTAGAACTAATAGTATTCCATTTGAACTTAAAGCTGAAATACCAAATGAAGTTACTATGAAAGCTATTAATGAAGTTGACGATATGAAAAAGAAACCAAATAATTATAAAACTTATCATGATATAGATGAATTAATGAAGGATTTATTAAAATAAATGTACGATATTAGATTTACTAGTCAATTTAAAAAAGATTTTAAACTTTGTGTAAAACGTGGTCTTGATATTAATGAATTTACAAAAGTTTTAGAGTTATTAAAAAATGGAGATTTGTTATCTGATAAGTATCATGATCACTTATTACAGTCATCTAAAGATTATAAAAATTGTCGAGAATTACATATTGAACCAGATTGGCTTTTAATATATAAATATGAAGATACTGATTTGGTCCTTTATTTAATTAGGACTGGGAGTCATTCCGATTTGTTCTAAATAAAAAGTATAGTATTTTTAAAAGCAGTAAAAATATTTCTTACTGCTTTTTTATTATATATAGTTTGGATGTATCAAAATTTATTATATAAATATATAATCTTTATTTTTAAGGTTATTTATAGTATAATATTTATGTAGGTGATATTATGAATAACAAGTTAGAATATGAATTAGAGTATCCTAAAAAAAGCTCTATTGTATATCCTAAAGAAAAATTATATAGAGAAAAAACTATTGTTCGTACTGATGAATATAAGCTAGATGATACAATATCTTTTAAAGATAATTTAAAGAATGTATTTAATGAAATTACTATTTTAACAAATAAAATGGATAAAATGGTGAAAGATTTCTTAATGCTTAAAATATTCATGTTAAGTGCTAATAGAGATGAAAAATTTAATAAAGAATTTGAAAAACTTGATAAATTCATGAAAAAGTTTAGAGATGATATTAATATTGTTAAAAGATTTTATAATTCTTTTGAAGAAAATACTGAAGAAAACTTTGATGGATTAGTTGAAATATTTAATGCTATTAATAATCTTTATGATTTTTCTGATGGACTTAATAATGATATTAATAAATTCAGAAAGAAATATTATAATGAATTTAAATTAACTTCATTTGCTATTGTTAAAGATAAATCAATTGATCAACTTGAAGATCTTAATATGAGAATTGAAAAAGAATTATTGAATTATAAGAATATTGAAGATGCTAATGATTATATTATTTATCATAGTGGATGTGAAATAATGAAAGTTGTTAATGAATTTGTTAATAGTAAAACTACAATTGATGTTAATATTCCATATCATTATTTCTTATCAACTGATGATATTATATGTTTTACATATAATGAATGGATTGATTTATTTGTAAAGTTTAAATATGTTATTGAAAAACTTGGAGATAATCTATTGTTCGATGAAAAGTTTTTAAATGATTATAGATTACTTGAAACAAGATATGCTATTGTAACTATTTATAATGAGAAATTGAGGTAATTATGGTTGGTGAGTTTCATATACATACTATATATTCTGATGGCACTTTAACTCCAGTTGAAGTTTTAGAGTATGTTAGTGGAAAAAGAGATTATATAGCTATTACTGATCATGATATTTTAACTGGTTCTATTGAAGCATATAATATTTGTAAAAAATATAATGTTAAATCAATTATTGGTGTTGAAGTTTCAACAAATATTGGTGAAGAAAGTATCCATATTTTAGGTTATTTTAAAGATGATAAAAATTTACAACCATTAATTGAAGTACTTGATCAAATAAGAAATAATAGAAAAGAAAGATTATTTAAGATAAAAGATAAATTAAAATTATATTTTGATATTGACTTAGATACAAAAGACCTTGAAAAATTAACTAGTGTTACAAGAGGATCTATAGGTAGACAAATAATTAAACAAGGTTATAAATATTCTATGAAGGAAATTTTTGATAAGTTTATAGGAACTAATTGTAAAGCCTATGTTCCAACATTAAAAATTTCACCTAAAGAAGCAATTG
>JAEEJT010000213.1 GCA_016282055.1 Bacilli bacterium | reverse complement strand
TTATAAATAATTTCTAAACAATGTAAATTATCATATTTAATATCATTTAAAGCTTTAAATACACTATTAAAATCAATTAAACCATCACCTAAAGGTTTATGTTCATCTTTTAAACCATTATTATCACTAAAATGTATATGATATAAATAATCTTTTAATTCATAAATAAAACTATTAATATCATGGCAACTAACAAATGCATGACCAGTATCTAAAATGAACTTAAAATTTGGCCTATTTACTAGTTTAATTGCTTCACTAATTTCTACTAATGTATCACCTAATTCGTTATTATGGGGCATATTTTCAACCATAATGACCATTTTATAAGTATTTGCATAATCACATAGTTCTTGAATAACAGAACAAACTCTTTTTAATAATTCATAACGTTTTTCATTTGTAAAACCATAACTTTTACCCATATGTAAAGTAAGTCTACTTACATTAAACATACTAGCATAATCTATAGCATCTTTAAATCTTTTTATAATATCATCGTTTGTTGAAAAATCTTCGTAGATAAAATCATTGTCACATCCAAAAGGTAAATGTAAAACTCTAGTAACATCATATTTTTCAAGAAGTTTAGTTACATTATTTGTATATGATAGTGCCATTTTAAAACTAACATTATAAGGATAGAATAATTCTACTCCTTGATATAAATTATTATCAAACAATTCATAATAAGATTCAATCTCTTCTTTTGTTCTTTTACAATTTATAGTAAAGCACTTTTTCATTTTAAACTCTCCTCATATTTATTATTCAAATATTCCCATCTTTCAAGTAACTTTTCATATTCTTTTTCAAGTTCTTCTTTTATAGTATACTTACTTTTACATAATTCATAGTTAGAATAATTTATATTAATAAAATCATTAATTTCTTTTATTTTACTTTCAACACTATCAATAACATTTAATATATTATCAAATTCTTTCTTTTCATTAAATGTTAATTTAACTTGATTATTAGTTTTTTGTTTAGTATTTGTATTAACTATAACATTTTTCTTACTATTTTTAAACTCATTATAAAAATCACTATAGTTACCATTATAAAAAATAACATTACCATCATTAATATAAAAAATAGTATCAACAGTTTTATCAAGGAAATATCTATCATGACTAACAATAATAACTACACCATTAAACTCACTTAAATATTCTTCAAGTACACTTAATGTTGTTACATCTAAATCATTTGTTGGTTCATCAAGTAATAATACATTAGGGTTTTTCATTAGAATACTTAATAAATAAAGTCTTCTTTTCTCTCCACCACTAAGTTTACCTATATAAATTGATGGATCATCAAATAAAAATCTTTCTAACATTGATGTTGATGTCATATAACCATCTTTTGTTTTAATAGTAGTAGCAATACTATTTATATAATCAAGTATTCTTTTATCATAAGGAAGTTCTACATTCTCTTGTCTAAAATAACCGAAGTTTATTGTTGTACCAATTTCAATAGTTCCACTTGTTGGTTTTTTAAATCCATAAATAATATCAAGTAAAGTAGTTTTACCACAACCATTATCACCAATAATACCAATTCTACTATTCAAGTTCAAATTAAAAGATAAATTATTAATAAGCTTTTTATTATTAATTTCATAACAAACATCGTAAAACTCAATAGTCTTTTTACCCATTCTAGTATCTAAACTAGACATCTCAAGTTTATTTGATATTTCTTTTTTATTACTTGTCAATTCTTTAAAATTTTCAAGTCTTCTTTTATCTTTACTTTGACGAGCTTGAGGACCACGTTTTATATATTCATATTCTCTTCTGATAAAAGCATTAAGTTTTCTACTTGTTGCTTCATTATATTCTTCTCTTTCTTGTTTTAAAATTAAATAATTATCATAATTAGCAACATATGTAAAAATATTACCATGATCAAGTTCAACAATCTTATTAACACAACGCTCAAGGAAATATCTATCATGTGTAACAAGAAATATAGCTTTTGTTGTTTTAATTAAAAATTTCTCTAAAAACTCAATAGATTTACTATCAAGATGGTTTGTTGGTTCATCAAGAATTAATAAATCACTAGGACGAGCAAGAGTCAAACCTAAAGCAACTTTTCTTTTACTTCCTCCAGATAACTCTTTAATCTTTTTATCAAAGTCAAAAATCTCAAGTTGAGTGAGCATTGTCTTAGCTTCAAATAGTTTAATCTCTTCATTTGGTAAAATCTCATTTAAATAATCATTAATAGTTAGTTCTTCGTTAAGATTAATCTCTTGAGACATATAACTGATTTTCTTTTTACCAATTAAATTTATGCTTCCTTTTTCAGGTTCTTTTACAAAAGCAAGTAAACTTAACAAACTACTTTTTCCGCATCCATTAACGCCAATCAAACCAATTTTATCATTTTCTTCAATAACTAAATTTATATTATCAAGTAATTTTTTAGTTCCATAAGATAATGAAACATTATTAACTTCGAGAATCATTTTATCACCATTAACTATTATATCACAAAACATACAAAAAAAATAGTTGCAACTACTTGCAACTATTATCTCTTATTTCAATAGCTTTATCAGGATAATTTGTAATAATTCCATCAACACAGAATTTGTTTAACATAGTATCCATCATATCAGTTTCATTAATTGTCCATACTAAAATATCTTTATTAATGCTTCTCATTTTCTTAATAAATTTTTTATTTATTAACAAATAACTTGGCGAAACACAATCACATAATGACTTTTTAATATAAGATTTATTACATTGTTTTAGTAATCTAATAAATAATCTTTTTTCATTTTCAAGTAATAAAATAGTAAAAATATTTCTATTTAATTCTTTTATTTTCTTTATTGAATTATATTTAAAAGATCTTACAAAGAATTCACTTGGAGATAAAACAGAAAGTATTAAATCAACGATTTCTTTCTCATAACCACTTTCTTTTAACTCAATATCAAGTATAATCTTTCCT
Organism: Bacilli bacterium; assembly: GCA_016282055.1. Lineage (GTDB taxonomy): Bacteria > Bacillota_I > Bacilli_A > ML615J-28 > CAG-698 > CAG-698. Next base: position 9,360 of record JAEEJT010000213.1, on the reverse strand, counting down.
TTATAACGAGTAAGAACATCAATTAATAAAGGCATAACAAAATTATCATTCTTTGTTATTTCACATAATTCTTTATAATCATAACTACTAATAGCTTTATTTTTATAAGTACTATTATGACATATAATATATTGATTATCTTTAGTCTTTCTGACATCAAGTTCTATAGCATCACACTTTAATTCAACAGCATAATCAAATGCTTCAAAAGTATTTTCTCTATAATAACCACTAGCACCTCTATGTGCTTCAATAATTTGTTTCTTAAAATAACTTCCCATTATAAAGTAGATTCTCCATCTCCACTAGTAGCACCTTCAGTAGAACCACTAGTATTTTGATAATTAGGATAATTTGGAATACCATATCCTTTAATAGTATCTTTACTTAATGAATATTGTCTTTTAGCAACTCTATCTGAAGTATTACCTTCAATTGTATAAACAATTCCATTTTCACAAGCAATAACAATACCAGTATGACTAGCACCATTATTCAAGAAGAAAATAATATCTCCAGCTTTAGGTGTATAAGAACCAGCTAAGCCAATTTGATTCTTCTTTTCAAACCATTCATAACCTAGACGAACACTAGCATACCTTGGAACAATATCAGTACTAATACCAGCTTGATTGCAACACCACGATACAAACATTGCACACCATGGCTCATAATTCAAATTATACCATTTACCATATTTAGTATCATTATTTGGTCCTTCAACGTATCCTATTTCTTTTTCAGCAATAGTTAATAATCTTTCAACGTAATTTACTTCAGAAAAACCACTAATGTTTAAATACATTTTACCAAGTATTTCATTATTCTTTTTACTTCTAACAATAATAGAAGTATAACCTTCTCCAACAGCAATAAATCTCAAATCATCGAATACTGTACAAACAGTTATATTAGATGAGAATATTGTATAATTACTAACATTAGTATCACCATCAACACCAAGATAAATCATTTCACCAACTTTATATTGATAAGAATCATTTGGACTAGTAATAACAATAGGTCCACTAGTTAATCCACTACCAGATAAAAATGAAGTATTATTTTCAATAACATGTAAAGTTAATGTACAACTAATTCTTGGATCAGTTTTATTAGTAACAGTAATAATACCATCACCAACTTTTAATGCTTTTATATGATTGTTTTCAATAATACATATATCAGTAGTTGTTGTTGAAATATTATAATCAGTTAAATCCTTGTAAGATAGTTTATCTTTATTTAAGAATAAAATATCAACACAATTATTTACTAAACAATATTCTTGACTAAGAACACCTTCTGGCATAACAGGTAAGATGTCAACAGAAATCTCTTTATATAAATCTGAATTAAATGAAACAATAACTTTAATAGTTGTTGTACCTAATTTAATAGGAGTTAAATTAATACCATTTTTTGTAAAATATTCTTCATCATACAAAATGTTATAATCACTAGGTAATCCATAATTTAAAACACTGATACGATAACTAGAACCAATTGTCATATTAGTTTCAACATCAAGTTCTGGAATAGGATCACTTACTTGTATAGTAATAAAATCAAAACATTCACTATCTAATTTATGAGTAACTTTAATATCATAAGAACCAATTTTAACTGGAGTAAATGTTCCATCTTCTTTTTCGAAAGCAGTTGTATCATATTCGAAATTAACATCATTTAAATCATATTGACTAGATAAAGTAAAACTACGATTAAGTGTATATTTAGTCATATTTGATTTAATATGTAATGGAGCATAATTTACAACAATTTCGAATTTAGTTACTTCATCTGGTTTATCTTTTTTATTAATGTATAAGTAAGTCTTACCAACCTTATGAAGTGTTAAATAACACCATTCATCTAATGTTGCAATAGTTTCATCTAGAATATGATAATCATAATTCTCTATATCATAAGATCCATTAATTGTAATTTCACATCCTTCATGAACATAAAGTTTTTCATCACAACCAATAACAATCTTTTCATAATTATTTCTTTCAAGATCAATTGTAACATCTTTAGTTACAATAACATCACTAATACTAAACTTTAAAGTAATAATGCAAGTTGTATCTTCACTAATAGTTAATACTTCACCTTGGTTATTAACTTTATTTAAATCTTTAGATTCAAAATTAAAACTGATTACTTGACCATTATAATTAATTTCATTTGGAATGTTTTTAATATCATCTAAAGTTAAATTATTTAATGTATTAGAATAATTATTAAGTAAATTTAAATAAGTTTCTCGTTCTTCTGTTGTTAATCCACTATCATCTGTATCAACTAATTCTTTATTTTCATTACAACTGATAAAGACAAAACTCATTAATATTATAAATATAAACAATATCTTTTTCATAATTTTAAATATCCATTTTTCTGTATTTTTTAACATTATTCTTTAATAATGTATATAAGTCATTTCTATTATAGCTATCATCAAAACTAGATTTATTAGCAATATATGCTGAGCCATCAATATTAAATAAAATAAAGTTCTTCTTTGTTTCAACGATAGACTTTAAATCTTTATAATTAATAAACTTAACAGTATTTCTACCTTTATAAACAAGTTCAACAGAAACACCAGTATCTTTAAAATCAAAGTTATAAACAGCTTCTTCATATAACTCTTGATATCTTTGATAACTTATCTTACTTTTATTTGATAAACTTAAATACATACCAAGTGGTAATATTAAACCAGCAGCTATAAGCAATCCTCCCAAAACATATTGCTTTGTAACAAAAGCAAATACAATAAAAGCAACAGCGCATAGCTCATATAAAATCATAATAGGTAACATTCTCATTTGGAACATTACAACGTTTAATTCTTTGTGTTCTGAAAAAGTAATTTTTGTACTATTTGTCATAATATACCTCTTTATCTTATTATATCAAAATATGATTTTTTTGTAAAGTTAACCAATTTACTGAAGTGTTATTAATCAATAATTTCCTATATAAATTGACAAAATAATGTTGTTTTGATAAAATAATTCGAGGTGATTTTATGGAATATAAGAATATACTAAATAGATTTTTAAACTACGTTAAGATAGAAACAACATCTGATCCTAATAGTTTAAAACATCCATCAACTGATACACAATTTAATTTAGCTAAAATTGTCAAACAAGAATTAGAAGATTTTGGACTAGAAACAACACTTACAGATAACTGTTATTTATATGGATTTTTAAAATCAAATTCAGATAAACCTATTAAATCAGTTGGATTTATATCTCATTTTGATACATCATCAGATGCATCTGGACTTAATGTAAATCCACAAATTATAAAAAATTATGATGAAAAAAAGGTTTATTTAAACAAAAAACTAGATGTTATTTTAGATCCAAATGAGTATCCATTACTTAAAAATAGAGTGGGAGAAACACTAATAACAACAGATGGAACTACTCTTTTAGGTGCTGATGATAAAGCAGGAATAAGTGAAATAATGACTCTAATTGAATATTTAACAAATAATAAAGATATAATTCATGGTGATATTTATGTATGTTTTACACCAGATGAAGAGATAGGTGAAGGAACTTTATTATTTAATAAAGACCTATTTACTCCAGATTATGCATACACTGTAGATGGTAGTGTTGAAGGTGGAATTGAGTATGAAAACTTTAATGCTGCATCATGCATTGTAACAATAAATGGTAAAAGTATTCATCCAGGTAGTGCTAAAGGACATATGATTAATTCAATTAAAGTTGGGTATGAATTTAATTCTATGTTACCTGAATTTGATGTACCTGAATATACTGAAAACTATGAAGGCTTTAATCACTTATGTGACATTAATGGAAGCGTAGAAAAAACAACTTTAGAGTATATTATAATAAATCATAACAAAGATTTATTTAATAAACAAAAACAAGATTTTCTTAAAATACAAAAATATTTAAATGATAAATATGGATATAATATTTGTAATGTTGAAATAAAAGATTCATATTATAACATGTATGATATTATAAAAGATCATATGGATGTTGTAAATATTGCAATTGATGCTATTAAAAAATCAAATCTTAATCCAACAATTGTTCCAATTAGAGGTGGAACAGATGGAGCACAACTAACATATAAAGGTATTCCTTGCCCAAATCTAGGCACAGGAGGAGAGAACTTCCATGGTGTTTATGAATATATAACACTAGAAGGAATGCAAAGAAGTGTTGATGTTTTAGTTAATATTGTTAATATAATATCTAATAAATAAAAAATAGATTCTTACATAATGTAAGAATCTTTTATTTTATCTCTTTATAGAATTCATATAAAAATTGTTCCATGTATTCATGTCTTGCTACAGCTACACTTTTAGCATAATCAGTATACATAACATCTTTTAAATTCAAAAGTTTTTCATAAAAATGCATAATTGTAACATTCTTATCTTTATCATTTTCTGGATTATAAAACTTTCTATTATGCTTAGTTCCAAATTCAATAGCTCTAATTATACCAATAGCTCCAATTGCATCTAATCTATCAGCATCACTTACAACTTGTTCTTCTATTCTTTCTTTAGAAATTCCTTTTGAATAAGACAGATTATTAATAATTTCAAGAATAACTTTTATATCACTATTACTATATTTTAAACTCTTTAATAACTTAGTAATTTTCTTGTTTTGTTTACCAACATTTTTATATAATTTATAATCAACACAGTCATGTAATAAACTACAAGTTAAAATAATATTCTTACTTTCTTCACTTAATTGTGGTAATGTATGAATAATACTTAAAGCATTCTTATATACTCTCATAGCATGATTATAATCATGACCAGAATTATCACTATTTAATTCTTTAAAAACAAATTTTGATATCATTTCATGTCTAATAGTTTCCATAATAATCTCCTTTTGTTTTTAAATAATACCATTTATAACCTAAAAAGTCAAATGATTGATTTTTATTACTATTAATGATACAATATATAAGGAATTGAGGTATAAATATATGATTAAAATTGTTTTAGACTGTTACGGTGGAGATAGAAGTCCAAGCGTAAATGTTGAAGGTGCAGTAAAAGCACTAAATGATAATAATGATATTTATCTAATTTTATCAGGTAAAACTGAAGAATTAACAAATGAGTTAAATAAATATACATATGATAAAACAAGATTAGAAATAGTTGATGCACAAGATATTATAACATGTGATGATAAACCAACAGATGCTATTAGAAGAAAGAAAGAATCATCAATGGTTAAAGCATTTGATATTTTAAAACAAAATGATGATGTTAATGCCCTAATTAGTATTGGTTCAACTGGTGCTGTTTTAGTAGGTTCTGTTTTAAAAATAGGTAGAATTAAAGGTGTTGATCGTCCTGCATTTTGTCCAATATTACCAACAATGAATAAAAAGATAGTTGGTATTTGTGATAGTGGAGCAAACGCTGAATGCGATGTTACTAATTTAGTTCAATTTGCTAAGATGGGAAGTTTATATATCCAAAAAGCATTTGGTGTAGAAAATCCTAAAGTAGCATTATTAAATATCGGAACTGAAGAAGAAAAAGGAGATACACTTCGTAAAGAAGTATATCAAATCTTAAAGAACGATGAAACAATTAACTTCGTTGGTAATATGGAAAGTCGTGATTTACTTTCAGGTAATTATGATTTAGTAGTTTGTGATGGCTTTAGTGGAAATGTATTAATCAAATCTACAGAAGGAACTAGTCTAGAGCTATTAAAACTATTAAAGAAAACATTTATGTCTTCTTTAAAAAATAAAATTGGTGCTTTATTCTTAAAGAAAGATATTTATAAGATTAAAGATTTCATGGATTATAATAATTATGGTGGTGGAGTTATGTTAGGTTGCCGTAAAACAATTATAAAAGGTCATGGATCATGTAAAGCTAATTCAATATATAATTGTATTAATCAAGCTTATACAATTGAAAAGAATAATTTAAGAGAAGCTATTTCTCATGTATTTGATACTGAAGAAGAAAAATAAAGTGGTAGTTTAAAACTACCACTTTTTATTTATATTGATTTGTTTTTAAATCATAATAATAATTAATGCTATTTAATTTATTATTAAGTTCTTCTTTTGTAATGTCAATATCATCACATAAACTATCTAAAGAATCATATTTATCTCTTAATAATGTATTAATGTAACTTAATAATATAACAGGATTTGTTGGAATCATTTATTAAACATAATCCTTTCATTATTAAACATTCTAGTTAATAAAAATACAAATAATCCTGTATAACAAAGATTTAATACAATAGTCATTATAATATTTATCATATTAGCTTCCATATTAAATACACTTGATATAGCTTGTACACTATTAAAGATTGGAATGAAATATAATAATGGATTATCTGATTTAATAAACATTGTTGAAATACCTAATAACATTGATAAAAAGAAGAAAGGTAATATAAATGTACTAGCTTCTTTAATATTCTTTGCATAACATGATATAACACTTAATAGTCCAATAATTACCATTACAGTAGAAACTATAATAAATAATAAGATTACATAATCACCAAATCCATATACATTAGACATAGATATATCTCCACCACCTAATAATTTAGGTAAAGATAACATAACACCTAAAAAGCTTGATAAAGCACTACATATAGCAATAATACTTAATGATATTATTTTACCTAATGCAATTTCACTTCTCTTAACTGGAGTTACTAATAATGTAGCAATAGTTCCTCTTTCTTTTTCACCAGCAATACTTTCTGGAGCAATTGACATAGCACCACTAAATAAGAATATGATTAATAATAATGGCATCATCATTCCAGCGAATTGAGTAAAGCTGCTATCTTTTTCGATAATAGCAATATCAGAATTTTTAAGTGTAATAACATCAGCATTTTGTTTTTTAACATAATCATTTTGAGCATCACTATAAACACTAGCTACTATATTATATATAGAAAGAGAAGCATTACTATTAGAGTTAAAATAAATAGTAATATCTTGTTTTTCTACAGTTTGATTATCTTCCATAGCTTTATAAAAGTTTTCATAATAGTATGCAGGAGCATCAATTAGAATATCATAAGTGCCATCTGAAACTTTTTGTTTAAATTCTTCTACTTGATTTTCTTTAAGATGTAAAAATAAGGAATTTGGTTCTTTTGCTAAAACAGCCTCTTCAAATTTTTTATCACCACTGATAGTACAAATATAATATTTAGTTGGTTCACTATCACTAACAAGTTTAGCAATTCCACTTCCCATAAGAGAATACATTAAATAAATTAATAAACCAGGCAATATAATAGTGGTAATTAATAATCTTCTATCTTTAAATACTCTAGTTAATTCTTTTTTCATTATTGTAAGTATATTTTTCATATTATTCACCTACAGTTTCCTTATAAATATCAAAGAATGCATCTTCTAATGATTTACCATTACAAACTGCTTCTAAACTATCTTCAACAATCATCTTACCATTTATAATTACACCACATCTATCACAAATTTTTTCAATTAAAGAGAAAATATGTGTAGAAACGATAATAGTTTTACCTTCTTCTTTTAATTCATTTAAAAAGTCAGTAACAACTTTTGATGTTAAAACATCAAGACCATTTGTAGGTTCATCAAAGATAATAATATCAGGATTATGAACTAAAGATACAGCAAGAGATGCTTTTTGTTTCATTCCTGTTGATAATTCACCAATTTTAACTTCACAGAATTTATCAATTCCAAACTTAGTAAATAATTTAGCTTTTTGTTTATCTCTTTCTGCAATACTAACATTATGTAATTCAGCATAATAATCAAATAAATAATTAGGTGTAAAGAAATCTTCAAGTTTTAAATCACTAGTTAAAAATCCAATTTTTTCTCTAATCTTATTTGGTTCTTTAGTAACATCAATACCATCAACCATTAAAGTTCCACTATCTGATTTAATTAATGTTGATAACATTCTTAATGTAGTAGTTTTACCAGCACCATTAGGGCCTAATAATCCATAAATTTGACCCTTATAAGCATTAAGATTTAAACCATTTACAGCAACTTTAAACTTTTCATTTGTTTTTTCTAATTTTCTTTGTTTTGCATTTAAAACAAATTTTTTAGAAACATTTTGTAAACTAATTATAGTTTCCATATTTTCCTCCTCTTTTAAATGAACAATGTTTACATAATTCAAAACATGGCTTTTGTTTTTTATAATAATCAATATACATCTTATATTTACTACTATTTAGTATATTACATAAACTATCATTAAATATATTACCAAAACTATTCTCACCATTTCTATCAAGACAACATGTAGTAACACTTCCATCAGATAAAATAGCTAATTGATCAATAGCATTACACATAATTTTATCAGTACAATAACTATTATCAATACTAGGCCACTCAAACTCTTCGTCAAAAGAAAAGAATACATTGTCAATAATTCTATTAGTTTTAGTTAAATCAGAATTAGAATTTAATTCTTTCATAAAATAGTCAACGTAATACTTATAGCTTCCATTTCCCCATAATCTCAAAGAAATATAAGTATTTTTATTCTTCTTAATGAGTTCAATAATTGATTTTAGATAATTATCTCTATTATCTAAATAATCTAAAGCCTGTAATGATATATTTAACTGCCTAATATTAGAATTAATAATATTATCTATATTATCTTTGATTAAAGTTCCATTTGTTGTAATATTAACAAATAACTTATTATCATTACATAATTTAATAAAATCAAATATGTCTTTATGTATAAAAGGTTCTCCCTGAACATGTAAATAAACATAATCAGTATAATCTTTTACTTGACTTATAATATGATTAAACTCTTCTTTTGTTAAAGCCCTTAATTCTCTTATAGTCTTATCACAAAATGGACAATTAAGGTTGCAATAGTTTAATATTTCAATGTATACTTTTTTAAATCTAGTTTCCATAAATACACCTTATATATTATACCATATTTTAACTTTTTTTCAAAATATATTAACAAAGGCAAAACATTATGATATAATATATTAGCTGGTCCCATGGTCAAGCGGCTAAGACGAGACCCTCTCAAGGTCTAATCACGGGTTCGATTCCCGTTGGGATCACCATATTGAAATGTTTAAAATGACACAAGGAATTGTGTCATTTTTATTTATAATACTATGATACAAAAAAGAATTTAGATTTCAAATCTCAAAAGAAGTATTCAATATAATTTTGAGGTGCAAAAATTTCACCTCAAGTTGGGGAGAAATGAGATATCTACCTTATGCATTTACAGAGCAAGGAATTTATATGCTTATGACTGTATTA
>JAEEJT010000023.1 GCA_016282055.1 Bacilli bacterium | reverse complement strand
TACTGTCCCACGATGCGGCGGAACATGCCGGTGTTGACCCAGCCCGGTTAGAGTACCTAATAGTGATATAGCACTTACTGTTTTGAAAAGATTTGGGCTTATGTGCACTACATCTATTAATATTAGTGGAAGTGAGCCTTTAAATAATATTGAAGATATTGAAAAATATTTTAAAGATAGGATTGATTATCTTGTTATTGATGAATGTAGCTTATCGAAAATATCATCTACTGTTGTTGATGCAAGGGGCGATGATTTAAAAATTTTAAGAAATGGAGATATAAAAATAGAATCATAATTTTTATGATTCTTTTTTAACGTTTTCATCTTTTAAAAATATCCATTATATGGTATAATGATTCAAAGGAGAAAAGAATATGAAAATAAGTATTGCATCTGATCATGGTGGCTTTTTATTAAAAGAAGAAGTTAGAAAATATTTAAGCCAAAAATATGAAGTAATTGATGAAGGTTGTTATTCAGCTGATCGTGTTGATTATCCTGTATATGCTGATAAAGTATGTGTAGATATGCAAAATAAGAAGGCTGATGTTGGTGTTCTTATTTGTACAAGTGGAATTGGAATGTCAATTTGCGCAAACAAGCACAAGGGAATTAGAGCAGCTTTAGTTATGAATGAAGATGCTGCCAAGTTTTCTCGTCTTCATAATGATGCTAATGTCATTTGTATGGGAGCTAAATATTTAAATAAGGATGAGGCTTGTCACTTTATTGAAGTGTTCTTATCTACTGAATTTGAAGGGGGACGCCACCAAAACCGCGTCAATATGATTAATAGTTTAGATAAGTAAAGGAGATAAAAAATGGGAAAATTAGTAATCTTTAATCATCCACTTATGCATCACAAATTATCTATTATCCGTGATGAAAAAACTGGCACAAAGGATTTTCGTGAAACTGTATCTGAAATTGGTATGTTAATGGCTTATGAAATTACAAGAGATTTACCAACTGTTAAAATTGATGTTAAAACACCTGTAGGTGTTGCTCATTGTGAACAATTGAAAAAAGAAGTTGTTATTGTTCCTATTTTAAGAGCTGGTCTTGGAATGGTTGATGGTATCACAAAATTAATTCCAACTGCAAAGGTTGGACATGTTGGTTTATATCGTGATGAAAAAACATTAGAACCACATGAATATTATGCTAAATTTCCACCTTGCATTACAGAAGCATCTGTATTAGTAGTTGACCCAATGCTTGCAACTGGTGGTAGTGCATGCCATGCTATCGATGTATTAAAGAGACGTGGTGTAACTGATATCGTATATGTTGGTTTAGTTGGAGCACCAGAAGGTGTTGCAAGATTACAAAAAGAACACCCAGATGTTGATATCTTCTTAGCTGCATTAGATGAAAAACTAAATGATGCATGTTATATCGTTCCTGGTCTTGGCGATTGTGGCGACCGTTTATTTGGAACAAAATAATAAGGTTTTAGAAAAGTACAACGAAAGTTGTACTTTTTTTATTTTTTAAGTAAAAAATAATAATAAAAAGATAAATATATAATTGAGAGGAGGATAAGATGAAAAAAATAATAGAATTGATTAATAAGTTTTATCATAAACATCAAGCTTTAATTTTAATAATTGTAGTCTTTGTGCTAATAATATCTGGTATCTTAATCAACAATATTGACTTAAATAAAAATAATAAAACTACGAATGAAATAATTGAGGAAGAGAAAAAAAGTTTTGTAGTTAATATAAAGGGCGAAGTCAATAAAGAAAGATCAATCTCTTTAAATGAAGCTACTTATTTATATGAAATAATCAATATGTGTGATGGCTTCAGCAATTATGCAGATATTGATAATATCAACTTAATTGAGATTATTAATACTGATCGAGATATTAATGTGAAAAAGACGGATATAAAGCACAATAATGAAATTAAATTTATTGATATATCAAATACATATAATACTTGTTTATTATATTTAGGAAGAATTAATGATTTCTTATGTATTTATAAGATCAATAAGAATTCTGATTTTAATCAAATAAAATGGTATTTAGATATTGATAAGATCAATAATGATAATATCAATATTGCTGATTTTGTGATAAAAGAAGATTATTCAATTATTAAATCCAATACTTCTTTAATAAATATTAATTCTGCTAGTATTAATGAACTTATTAAACTTGATAATATTGGTACCAATACCGCGAAAAAGATCATTGAATATCGAGATAATAATGGTCCTTTCACTTGTATTGAAGATATTATGAAGGTAAGTGGTATTAAAGAAAGTATCTTTAACGCAATTAAAGATTTGATATGCGTTGGTTAAACAAGAATAATCCTTTAATCAATAATATATTTTTTATTGTCCTCTTCCTAATCTTTCTAGCCTTATCGATCTATCATGTGATATTCATTTTATTGTTTTCTTTGTACTCCTTATATTTATTTTTGAAGATCAAGAATAAAATAATAATTATCACAAGTGTTATTATTTTATCTATTTTTGTAGTTCACTATATTATTATTAAATCATATTGTCTCAATTATCATTTTGATAGCGATAAGGCTTATAAGGTTGTATATGTAGAAAAGAAAGAAAATAATAATAAAATCATTATTAAACATAAAAGATATCAAATATATTTATATACTAAATGTGATATTGATGTTGGTGATTATATTAAAATAAATGGAAGTATAGAGGAAATAGATGATGTAAGAATTAAAAATAGTTTTAATTATAAAGCTTATTTAGAAAATAATTTAGTATTAGGGATTATATATAGTGATGATATTGAAATCATAAAACATAAGATTGTGTTAAATTCATTATCTTCTATAGTAAATGATTATATTGATAAATATTTTAAAGATGATGCTAATATCCTTTTAAAAGCATTAATTATAGGTCGTAAATACTTTAGTGAAGATATAAATAATGATTTAAAAGAAAATGGGATAGTTCATTTATTTGCGATATCAGGTTTACATGTATCAATATTTATCTTATTGATATCTAAATTATTGTCAATATTTAAATTTAATGATAAAGGAAAAGATATCATTATTATTATTTTTTTAGGTTTATATTTATTTGTGACTAATTTTATGATATCAATTATCAGAGCAGTTTTGATGTATGCCTTAAATATTATAAATAAACATAAATTTAAATATTTATTTTCTAGTTTAGATATTGCAAGTATTTCTTTTATCATTATTTTAATTATCAGTCCTGTATATATCTTTAATATTTCTTTTAGTCTTTCATATCTTGTTACATTCATTATTATTTTGGTATCTAATTTAATTAAAGATAAGAATAATTTATACCAAATATTATTGATATCATTAATCGCAAATGTGTTTACACTTCCGATTATTATTAATATGAATTATGAAATTAATATCTTAAGTCCAATTGTGAATGTGTTTTATATATCATTAGTTTCATCTATTATTTTACCTCTTAGTATAATTGTGCTTGTATTTCCGATATTTAGTTTTGTGTACAAATATATTGTTGATGCATTTTATTATTTTATTCATTTAACAACTAAGATTAGTATTAATATTAGTCTACCTCATTTTGATCACTATGCTGTATTTATCTATTTAGTGATATTAATATTGTTTGTGATGATAAAGAGGAAGGGAATTAGTATTATTTTATATTTGTTGTTTGTGCTGATATTTTATAATATTAGTACTTTTTATCAAGGTGAAAATATCTATTTCATGTATCTTAATAATGGGGAAGCTAGTTTAATTAGACTTAAAAATAAAAACATTTTGATTGATTGTGGAGATGGATATAAGGATGAGGTATTGATGTATTTAAAATCTATTGGCATTAGAAAACTTGATTATGTTTTTATAAGTCATAATCATAGTGATCACTGTGGGGGAATTGATAATATCAATAAAGATATTGATATCAAACATCTATATTTATCGAGATATGATTATGGAGACTATCGATATTATAAGAATAGCGAAATATTAGATGTATCTGATTTAATTGAAGATAAGGATGTTGTAATAGAAGTGCTTGCACCTGAAAGAGAAGGAATAGAGGAAAATGATAATAGCTTAGTTTTATATTTTAGTATTAAAAAATATGATTATCATATCCTATTTACGGGAGATAGCACTAATAATGTGAATGATGTGATATTAAATAATCTAAAGGGAAGAGAAGTGGATTTAATTAAGATAGCACATCATGGAAGTAATACTTCATCTAGTATTGATTTCTTAAGGGAGATTAAGGTGAATAAGGCAGTTATTATGGTAGGTAAAAAGTGGAAGGGTACGCTTCCAAGTAAAGAGGTATTAAATAATTTAGATATTTTAGGTATTGATTATTATTTAAGTGTTAATGATTATAGCCTTATTTATGATTTGAAAAAAGATAGGTTTTTAAAAAGATCTTAAGTTGAAAAATACGATAATATTTGGTATAATAAAGAAAAGAGGTTTCATTATGGATAATGTTCGTTTATATATCGGAAATGAAGAATTAATGATTAAAAATAAAATTGATAATGTGATTGCGCAAGCTAGTCCTGGTGCTTTCAATTTAACAACCTATGATATGGAAGTTGATTCAATGACTGCCGTTTTAAATGATTGTATGACAGTTCCATTTTTAAGTGACACAAAGGTTGTTATTAT
>JAEEJT010000212.1 GCA_016282055.1 Bacilli bacterium | reverse complement strand
CATCAGCACCAACCGATTTAGTACCATCAGCATTATGGTATATTCTTGTTGTACCAGTCTTTAATACATAACCATTTGTTAACTTAATTGCACCACTACCTTGTGTATATACTCTTGAACCATTTATATTCAAATAAGCATTATGTGTATAGTACCAACCAGAACTTGCATTACCATAACCTTTAAAAGTCCAGTCAATATCAGTATAGTTTTCCTCAATATTTTGTGAAGCAACACTCCACTCAAATCTTACTGCTCTACCTTGATAATTACCAGATGTAAAATTACCACTATTTGCCATATAATCACCTACTTATTCTTTCCAAAACTTAATGAACCATTATCTCTTGGTGTAAATGCAAAATCACCTAATTGTAAATTACTAATTATTTCAGCATTTGTTATATACATTTTATTATTATTAAAATATGCAACTTTATTATTAGCACCATCACCTTGAACAATATTTATACCCTCATTTGTAATTTCTACTTTATATTCACTATCAGTTCTACCTATAACCAATGTTCCGTTTTGAGTAAATCTCATATAATTTGTTACTGAATTTCTTTGTACTTCTTCTAATAATTCATCAGTTATTTCACTTAAATTATTAAAACTTAATTCAAAATTATGAGCAGTTTGTTCAAATTGAGATGTAACCTCTGTTTTGTATTGTTGTAAATCATTATTTGTTGATGTAACTATATTTCTTGTTTCTCTTACTAAACTATTTACACTATCTACACTTGTAGTTAATTCAGTTTTAGTTGCATAAGTATCACTAATTACTTTTGTTTGATTATCTAATACTCTAACTGCATTATTTAAAGCATAATCTTCTCTATATTCTTTATAATCAACCCAGTCATCTTTATTAAATGAACCATTTTCTTCACTTATTATACATCTATAATAATTACTTCCATCAACCCATATATCACCAACTGAATAAGGTGGAGTAGGTTGTTGAAAGAAAGTTAATCTAACATTATCATTAACAACATCTGCTTTATCATTAGCAATTGACATTATTTCTTTTAAATCATTATCATTTTGTAATACCCACTCATTAGTATATAAATAAACATTTCCAGTAGAAGTGTCAAAATACAAATCGTTTGCTTGTGATGAAAATGTAGGAGTACCACTTTGAAAATATTGAGTGGTACTACCTAATTCTATCATCTTTGATATATATTTCTTTATATTACCATAAGTAGTAGTTAATTGTTTATCTAATGTTCTAATTGCTTTTCTATCTTTAACTAATTCTTCAAGATTATATCTTCTTATCAAATCTTCATTAGTTACTGCTCTATTTCTATCATTTCTAGAAACTGCCATATAATCACCTACTTAAATGTTCCAGTTTTTGTATTATATTTAAAACCATTTTTTAATAATATAAATGTTTTTTCATCATATGTTAAATCAGCATTATTTATATAATCAAATATATATTTATCATAATCATCATAACTTGAATATTCTTGTTTCATTAACATTGCTTTTTGTGCTAACGATAAATCTAAATTATTGATATAGTTAAATACTTCTCTCTTCTTTGCTACTTTATTGTAATTCTTTTCACCTTTTGAAGCATCTAATGAATTTTTATATTCGCCTTTAATATTTTCTATATCTTCTTTAATTTTATCATAATTTTTATCATTACCAGCAATTAATGTTCTATTTATTCTATCTCCACTATAATATGTTTGTGCTGTTATTCCATATGTAGTAAAGTATTCTTCTTGTCTTTTTAATGTATCATCACCTATTTTAGACCAAATATATTCACCATCTTTATTTCTTATCATACGATATTCGTTATGACCTACAATAGCATAATCATCATATACTACACCTGCATCAGCATCATCAATAGCAGATTTAGATATTTCATATATTTTATTATATAATTCTTCAACTTGTAATGCTTTTTCTCTTTCATCTAAATTGTTATTTTTTCTAACTTTATCTATTTCATCATATAAAGGTGATATTTCTTCTTCCTTAATATCATTAATATATTTAGATGCAAGTTTTTTACCTTTTTGTTCAGTTGTTGCTTTTGATAAATCTTTAACATTTTCAACTTCTTTATCATAACTTTCTTGTTTAGATTTCAAATCAAAATAACTTTGATTTGATGTATCAGTATCAACAATAAATTTTTTCTTAAATATATTGCTTGTATCTTTTGTACTTGGTGTTAATTGTGGTAGTATTGCATCTCCTAACCAACCACTATATTGGTCTATAACATAATTTACTTTTTTAGGGCTGAAATTAAATGCTTTTCCAATATATCTAGAAATCATATCAGTTTTCTCATCGTATTGTTCTTCTTTTGGTTTTTGAGATAAATAATCACTAACTATTTTATTTCCATAATAGTTTCTATTTGTTAATGCTTGTGTTACTGGTGATAAAACATTATTTTCTAATGGGTTATTTGGTGCAATATTTTCTACTAAACTTGAACCAGTACTTTGTAATGCTTCTATTATTTTCTTTCTACCACCAGCAGTTTCCCACATATCTTGTAATGCAGTAGTATATACACTTAATGCTCTACCTCTTGGTATCTTAAAATAAGTATCTCCAAACTTTAAAATATAATTATTTTGTTTAGTATATTCACTTATTTTTTTATACTTATCATCATCACCTAACCAGGCTTGATTTACCCAATATGGTGAACTTAATAAAGCACATTTGATTAAGAACATTACTGAACTTTTTGTACCTTTTTCTTTAAAGTTTCTTATTTGCTTATCAAAACCTTGAATAGAAGCATTTAAGAATAAAGCACCATTTCTATCTAATGCTTTTGAAACATCTCCACCTCTTGCAAAGTTAGTAGTTACTTCACTAGCATTATAAAGTGCTTCACTTCTAGTTCCACCATTTTTTAAAGTTAATCTATATTCATTAAATCTCCAAAATTGTTCTATTAAATCTGATAATTTTTCATAACCATCTTTAACTTTTGTTAAAACATTTCTTTTTCTAAATGTTTCTTTTTGATTATCATAATATGTAACACCAAAACCACCATCTTTTTTGAAATCTTGCCACATTTTAGAATTATATCTAATATCTTTCGCTGTATTAACTAATTCAGCAGTAAATTCTTTAATTGGGAATTTTGTATTAACAAAAGCATCTTGACCATCTTTTATAGCATTTGTTATTAAAAATGCTGGGTTATATTGAGTTAAAACACCTCTTTGTGCTTTAGATATACCTCTTAATATTTTAAAACCAGTTAATTCTTCTATATCATAGTATTTTGTTGGTGTATATGCTTCTGCTATATCTTGACTAACTGTCATAGTGATTACTCTACCATCTTTATAAACTGACATTTGATAATCATTACCAGTATTATGTGTTTCATCAAAACTTAATCTTTCTCCACCAACAACACCACCAACTGAATTTAATAATTCTTTTCTAGCATTGTTTTCATCAACTGCTCTTTGATTTCTAATAGTAGTTAATGCTATTGCTTTCTCTAAATCAACAATATCTCTTTCACTACCTTTAGCACTCTTAATAGGTGATTTTAAACCACTCTTTCGTGCATTATTCAATAATGGACTTGTATTTTTACTTCCAGCAAGTTCTCTAATTGTTGGTACATAAGTTTCATAAAAGTATTCACTAGCATCTTCACTTGCAAAACCACTATCAACTAACATTTGTTGTTGTTTACCTAAATAATCATATAATTTTTTAGATAATTCTTTAAATTCTGGGTATTTAGTTTCTAATTCTTTTGCCATTTGTTTAGATGTTTTTTCATCAATAGCACTTTCACCAGTCCATACACCACTTTTACCCTTTTTAAGTCTTTCAGCATTTAGTTTTAAATAAGTGTATTCAGCAAAATCTTTCTTCTTTTCATCAGTTTTTAATTTGTCAAATACACTTTTTTCTACTTCTTTGATATTATATTGTGCTTTTGCATTACTTCTTGCTCTTTCATAATATTTATAAAGCATTTCATTATTTCCAGTAGCATTTGATAATTGTTCAACACCAATTCCTTTTGAAACCAATTTCTTTTGTAATAGATTTGATTTTGTTTTCTTTAATTGCTTTGCATATTTCTTTCCTTGTTTAGTTTCAAGGTCTAGTCCCATTGTTGCTTCAATTGTAGAACCATCAGCAACATCTAATGTTATTTTGTCAGTACTCTTAATATTTTGTTTAGTAATATTAGATTTAATTTTTTTATTTAAGTCTTTTTCTTTCTTCTTATTTTGTTTTAACAAATCATTTTTTTCTAATAAAGAATTTTCAATTTCAGCAATATTATTATTAGATTTATCTAATTGTTTTTGATATTTAGTTAATTGTTTTTCATTTTTATTAACAATT
>JAEEJT010000211.1 GCA_016282055.1 Bacilli bacterium | reverse complement strand
CAATCCCCAATCCCCAATCCCCAATCCCCAATCCCCAATCCCCAATAAAAATATATATTTTAATATTAATTAATTATTAATTAATTATTAATTAATTATTAATTATTAGTTAATAATTAATTAATTAAATGTTTGGTTTTTTATAAATATAATTAATTTTTAGAAATGACCTCGAGAATTAGTGAAATTTGAAATAAAAAGGAATTTTTTTCTATTTAAATTGAAATCAAAATATTAATATAAAACAATGTCAAGATTAATTACTAATATACTTATATGTATAATTACAATAGAAGCATATGGAGTACATGCTATTCAAAATCATTTAACACGTAATTTACAGGAGACTATACAATTAAAGTTTATAGATGCTAAGAATTTATTTTACAATACAACCAGCAGAAAATGGTCATTTGATATAAAATATGAAATAGTATCCCAAGCAATTGACACAATTTCTTCATTAACTGTATCAATATTTCATGGTGGAGCCTCCACTGCTTTATGTAGACCTAATGATGATTCTATACTAAAATGTGTTCCTCAAAGAAGTACCCATTCAAGTTCTGATGTAATTAAAATAAAAAAAGATTCCGGTACAGCTACTATTACATGGTCAAATTTGAGTGAAGATGTCTCTATTCTACTAAATGCCAATATGGGTTCTTTCGATTCAGCTTATGATTTAGAATTCATTGAAAATAAATGGAATTTTTTTTTCAAAGGAGGTGATACTTATGCTGTCAATTCTATAATAACAGTTAATGTAAAAATGGTAAGAGGCTCTTCGACAACTTTGTCTCTTGCTAATTGTTTTATAAACAGTACAAGTAGTACTTCAAATGTTTATAAATGTGAAGTTGAATCAGATAATCAGAATTCAAATGATTTAGTTTATATAACTAAGGAAGGAGAAGGAGCTAGTGTTATATGGAAACAAAATATTTTGACTACTGATCAACAAATTATTCGTCTTGCTGAATTAACTTTTGTAAAGGCATATGATTTAAATTATTTAGATAGTAAATGGGTTTTCAAAATTAAAATAGGATTTACCTAATCAATGTTTATTGGCTGTTGATGTTTTATATGGTACAAGTGCTAATTCAGCAATTTGCGATTATGAAAATAAAGTATTGTCTTGCAGAGTAACTTATTCTTCTCAATCTTTATCTAAATTAATAACATTAGTATATAAAAAAAGTAAAGGTAGTGTTACTTGGAAAAATTCAATAAATGATCTATCAATACCTTTAATTACAAATTTGAATTTTAATCGAGCCTTTGGGTTATTTTTCACAGATAAATGGTCTTTTATGATTAGAGCGGCTTCTACTGCTACTCTACCATTAAATTCTAAGGTTATAATAGATATTTTACAAAATGGACAAGATACTACAGCTTCTTGTTTATTTGTTGAACTAAATGCCAAAAATTTAAATTTATCATGTATATCTGATTTAGAAACACAAAGCAAGACTGATACAATCACAATAAAAAAAGACAAAAATTCTGGAACAGTTACGTGGGATTTTGATGAACCTATAGTAATAAGTGAACAGGCAAGTCAAGAATTATTATCATTAGAATTTTTAGAAGCTTATGATATGTATTTTAATAATAAATGGATTTTTAAACTAAGTGGAAAATATAGAAGTGCAATAAAAATTGGATATAAGTATATTTTGGATATTCTTTATGTAACAGATGATAAAACAACACATTGTTCAACTGCCTCATGTATATCTAAAAATGGAACATCAAATGCACAATTATTTATGTGTACTTGTGATTATGAAAACCAAGAAGAAACAGACTTAATTATGATAAGAAAAGATAAAAGCGAGTCATCTACAATAACTTGGACTAAAGGGATTACCGAAGATTATAATATAATCTTAAAAGCATCTTTAACTTTAGTAAGAGCTTATAATTTACAATATATTTCAAAATGGAGTTTTAATATAGAATTTGCTGATGCAGTTTTACCTATTGGATCTAAACTTGTTATTGATATTAAAAAAAATGGGGCTTCAGAAGTAACAAATTGCACAACTAATAGTAATAATCTTATTTTATGCAGTCTGTCAGCTACTTCTTCAACCTTGATTAGTTTAACTGATACTAAATCATTAAAATCAAGTGTAGAATGGAAACAAAATTTGCAAGATGATTATAGGATTATTTTAAATACCGAATTATATTTTGTGGATGCATATAACATGATTTATAATGAAACTGATCAAAAATGGCATTTTTTGGTAAGAGTTACAAGCGGTAAGACTGATAGTAAAGTAATAATTGATATTTTATATGGAGTTGAATATTCTACTGCTACATGCATTGCTGTAAATAGTACTGTATTTCATTGTGTTGTTAATGAAGAGAATCAAAGAAAAACAACTTTAATTAAAGTATATAGAGGACTAGAATCAACTGTTTCATGGAAAAAACTTGAAGAAGATAAAAGTATTGGATTATTAACTGATTTGACTTTTGAAAAAGCAGTTAATTTAAGATTGGATCCTGATAGTGATTCCTTTTGGCTTTTTGATATAT
>JAEEJT010000022.1 GCA_016282055.1 Bacilli bacterium | reverse complement strand
TACATCCACCACACATGTCATAATATTGACATAAAGCATCTATTCTTTTATCTGATTTCTTTATAATTCTATCTATTCTAGCCATATCATAATGCTTATGACTATTAACAATACTTATTTCACATTCGTCCCCTGGCAGACTTTTAGGAACAAATACTACTTTGTTATTTATTTTTCCTATTCCATTACCTTTATGGTCAATATCAATTATTTCCACATTATCACATCCTTACTGGATTAACATCGATAGCTACGTCTACCTTACTATTAATTTTATATATTTCATCTAACTTATTTAAAACTGAATTTAATTTATCATCATATTTATATTTAATTACACATTGATAATGATAAACATTATTAATTTTAAATACATTAGCAATTGTTGGACCAAGTACCTTCGTATCGGTACTTAAATTTTGTTTTAAGTATTTACCAATCTTATTAGCCTCACTAAAACCAAGTTCATAATCCCTACTGCTAATATTAACAAGTGTTATATAAAAATATGGCGGATAACTAAGTGTTTTCCTTATTTTCATCTCATCTTCATAAAATTTTAAATAATTATGTTCCTTAGCATAAATAATACTATAGTTATCAGGATTATAAGTTTGAATGATAACTTCCCCTTCCAAATCCCCTCTACCAGCTCTACCTGATACTTGACTCAAAAGTTGAAAAGTAGTTTCTGCACTTCTAAAATCTGGAATATTTAAAGATGAATCGGCATTAATTACTCCAACTAAAGTTACCAAAGGAAAATCTAGTCCTTTAGCAATCATCTGTGTTCCAAGTAAAATATCATACTCATGATTACCAAAAGCTTCGATTATCTTTTCATGCATTCCCCTCTTGCTAGTCGTATCCATATCCATTCTTATAATTCTAGCATCAAATAATCGGTTTAATTCTTCTTCTAATTTTTCAGTTCCAAGACCATAATCTTTCATATTATCAGAGCCACACACTGGACAAGCATTAACATTTTTAACACTATAATTACAATAATGGCATCTATTCGTATTACTACTTTTGTGATAAGTTAAAGTAATATCACAATTAGGACATTTTATTACATTTCCACAATCACGACATGTCAAGATTGAAGAATAACCTCTTCTATTAAGTAATAATATCACTTGTTCATTTTTGTTTAACTTTTCTTGAATCTTATTAATAAGTACCTTAGATAATATAAAATTACCTTTTTTTATTTCATTTTTCATATCAACAATATTAACCATAGGTAATTTACCAGCTGCAGCTCTCTTTGTTAAAGTTAATAACTTATAAACACCTTTTTTAGCTCTAGCAAAAGATTCTAATGTTGGTGTTGCACTTCCTAATATCACGGGAGCATTATGATATTTTCCCCTAAGTATTGCCACATCCCTAGCATGATATCTAGGATTTGTATCTTGTTTATATGTACTTGTATGCTCTTCATCAATAATAATTATCCCAATATTCTTAAGTGGTGCAAAAATTGCACTCCTAGCCCCAACAACAATTTTTACTCTTCCATCCATTATCTTACGATATTCATCATATCTCTCATAATCAGATAATCCACTATGCAAAATAGCCACATCTGTTCCAAATCTTGTTACAAACCTATCGACAATTTGTGGAGTTAAACTAATTTCTGGTACTAGCATAATTGCTGTTTTTTCCATTTTTAACACTTTATCAATAAGTTCCATATAAACTTCTGTTTTCCCTGAACCCGTTATTCCAAATAATAAATAAGTATCATGTTTATCCAAATTAACTGATTTAACAACAGCATCTTGTTGCATATTTAATTCAACAACCTTATACTTTCCAGATATATGACTTTGATACCTATCTACCTCAATGAATTCTTCACAAATAATCCCTTTTTTAAGTAATGTATTAATACTACTAGTCATTACATCAACTAATATTTTATCAGTCGTTATTAATTTTTCCACTATTTCTATTTGTTTACTATACTTACATTCATTTAAAAACTTATTAGCTTCTTCGTAACTAATATTTAACTTTATATAACGTTTTTTCTTTATCCCAATATTTGTTCCATAACTAGCTTTAAGAGCTTTGGGTAACATCGCCTGATAAATTGATATCTTACTACATAAAATATTTTTCTGAATTTCTTCACCCAAATATAACATCTCATTATTAAGTATTGGTTCTTCATCACATACATCTTTTATTTCACTAAGCTTATATTCTCCATCATATTTATTGCTAATACCTAAAACAAAACCTTCAATATCCCTATTATTAAAAGGAACAATAACCCTATGTCCAACTTTAATTTTATCAGTTAATTCACTAGGTATTATATATGAAAATTCTCTATCAACTGCTTTAGCACCATATTCAATTATTACGTTTGCATACATAATACCACTTCCTATAATCATTATAACGTTATCTAAATTTAAAGTCAATAATATACAAACATTTGTTATATAAAAAGAAGTGTTTAAGCACTTCTACTAGTTTTATGATAATTAACTAAATTAACTTTTTCTAAAGCTTCAATTGTATCTTGCATCCCCATATTACCAAATCGATAAGCAATATCCATTATTTCTTTTAATTCTTCACTTTCTTCATTAACTTTATAAGATTTTATTTGACATTTATTTTTTAATTGTTCATTATTATGTACTATAAATGCCTCTAAAGTATTAGTGTTAATATTTTTATCATCTTTATTTCCTAATTTATTACTATTATTAAATAACACTAATATTTTCCTAGTTGGAATTCTTATAACATTATTACTATCACTAACATCTCTAAATACAATCCCACTATGATTAATAAATCTAATTAAATCAGCCACATTTGCAAACCTAACCTCTATATCATCCAAATCATATCCAATTTCACTTGCCTGATATATTCCTAAAGTTTTATCATTATCTACCAATTTTAAAACAATACACTGATCAATTTCATTAACTACCCAATTAAAATCATACACATTATTCATATCATCACCACAATCTATAGTAATCATAGCAACTAAAAAATAGATTGTCAAATATAATAAAATACTTTACAAAAAAAACATAAACTAGTGACTAGTTTATGTTTATAATTTTTTTAGATGCAGCAGCATTTTCTTCTTTAGGAACTGAAATCTTTAAAATACCATCTTTAAACTCTGCTTTAATATCATCTTCAGAAATTTCACCTAAATAAAATGTTCTTTCACGATGTACATACTTTTTATTATCATGTTCATGTTCCTTATGCATTAAAGATATTTTTAAATTGCCTTTTTCAAATTCAATTTTAATATCTTCCTTCTTAAATCCAGGAGCATCCATTACAATATGATACATATTGTTTTCTTCATATATATCACATTTCATCATTTTATCTACTTTTCTAGGTTCAATATCATCTAAAAAATTATCAAAAAATATTCTACTTGGTAACATTATCTCACTTCCTTTCT
>JAEEJT010000210.1 GCA_016282055.1 Bacilli bacterium | reverse complement strand
TCTTTAGGTAGATATTATTTAAGTGATAATGATTGTTCGTTTTTTGAAGCTATTAAATATTCTTTTGATGCAACAACAATGTTCTTTAAAACAATTTTATCAATTCATATAATATTATATTTATTAAAGTTATTTGTTATTGCATTATTTGGAGTTATTACTTATGTTTTATACAAATTTTTACCAACGAACATTAATTTTTTAAGTTTTGTTGTTGGAATAATATTATTATTTATTGCTATATTAATTGTAGCTAAATTAAATCTTGTACGTGATGTTACTTTATATAAAATATACAAAGATGTAAATTTAAATAAAGTAGAAGATGTAGAAAAACAAAACAAGAAGGATTTTTTAGATACTTTATTTGATTAATCCTAGAAAGGAGATTTTATGGATATTTGGAATATACTATTATATGTAGTTATTTTCTTGATTATTCTATCGAGTCTAATTCTATTTATTTTTAAACCATTAAGAAATAAATATTATTATGAGTTTCAAGAAGATAAACATATAAATAAAAACAATGATAAAAAATACTCATATGATGTATATGAACCAAGTAATAATAGTAATCTTTTTATTAATAAATATGTTATTGCAAGAAACAAGAAAGATATTTGTAAATATTGCTATTGTCATTACAATAAAAAGTTTAGAAATATTTATTACTATGTATTATGTTATGATTATGAATATAACTTAATTGGTATAAAATATGTTAAAGAAAATCTCCCATCACTAGTTTCAAGTAAGATAAAACTATTTAAAAATACTTCATACATTAACATTATAATTCGTAATGAAAATGAAAATTTCTACAAATCTAAACTTGAGAGTAAAGTCGGTCTTAAAAATATTCATTTATTTGCCTTATTAACTAGTATATTATTGTTTTCTAGTATTTATGTACTTAGATATTTTATAACAAGAAGTATTTCTATACTTAATTTTAGAGCTTTTAATGAGAGCGCTACAGGTAAATATTTATTTATTGGAAGCATTATATTGAGTTTAGTTAATTATTTTGTTACATATATACTTGTTAAAAAAGATTTGAATGGTGGTGATAGTGATGAATAATTATGAATTTCTTAAAAAAGAAACTGCTAATTATGATAAAGAAGATCCCATCTATTTAAAACAATACATATTTTATTTTGATAAGGAAAAGCAAGAGAAAATTGCATTATTAAAGTTTAGAAACAATTTTAATGCTTTTATTGAGTATTTTAGTTTTGAAGTAATAGAATACGATAATGAGTACAATGAAATAACAAGAAATGTTATTAATTATTCTAATGATTATATTAAAAAGTTTAGTGATTTTGTTCCAGTAAATAAACTAAAGATTAATAATCAAACTAATAAAATTAAGATTAATATATTAGAAATCAAATATGATTCTTGGATTTATAAAGATAATAAATGGACTAAAAGACTTGATTATGTTAATAGAGAAAAGACTATTTATAAATCTTTTAAATCAAAAGAATTATATATATTACAATCTAAAAGATTTTTAGTTGTTTCTTTAATTTTCTTATTATTTATTAGTTTTGTTAATATCTTTTTATATGTTAAGTTTACAAAAACAAACAATGATTATTCAACAGATGATTTTAAAATATCTGTTAAAGATGATACTTGTACTTTAAATAAGTATCTTGGTATAAAAACTGATATTACAATTCCTCAATATATTGAAAAATATAGAGTAGTTGGTATTGAAGATGAGTGCTTTAAAGAAAGTAATATTCAAAATATAAAGTGCGAAGCTAGTAATATTGATATTGGTATAAAAGCATTTTATAACTGTAGAATGTTATCTGAAATTAGTTTTAATAGTATCAATAAAATAGGAAATTATGCCTTCTTTAGTTGCTATAATTTAACTAATATTTCTATTGATTCTATTAATGAAATTGGAGAAGAAGCATTCTCACTTTGTAAAAAATTAAAAGAGTTTATTTGTCCAAACACTAATATTTGTCATGGATTAACTTTTAGAGATTGTCCAAGTCTTGAAAAAATTGATGTAAGATATGCTTTTATTGAAGCAACAAGTTTTTCTAATTTAGATAATCTTAAAACATTATATTTTGGAACTACTGATTGTATTAAGTTTTATATGATGTTTGGTGATAATAACAATAGCATTTCTAAAAACTTAAAAACTATTGGTACTAATATGACTGTTTTAACAAATGAATTCTTTAATGAATTTGAATTTGATGAATTTGAAATATTTAATCCGAGTTATAACTTAGAAGAAAGTACATTTGATTTTAGATTATGTACTAACTATCATAATGAGGATGGAATTGAATCTATTGGTAAAACAATTCTTTCTTTAACAGATGTTAATGAACTTGTTATTAATAATAATTATAATATCTTACATGATAAATCTTTAGATAACGTTAAGAATACATTAACTAAACTTCATATTACAAGTGATGTTAAGTTTAGTCATGGTCTTTTAAATAATTTAAGTAATTTAACTGAGCTTGTATTATATTATGATTATTTATTAAAAGACGGTGATTTAATTGGTTGTAGTAGTTTAATTGATGCTAGAATTAGTTTTTCTACAACTTTAGAAAGTTTATTTGGTAATATTAATGATTGTAAACTTGAAAAACTAGCTTTAATTGGATCTAGTAATATAATTAATAATCAGTTTAGTAATGCTTTATATTTAACAGATCTTAGTATAGATAAAAGTATTACATCAATTGGAGATAATATTTTTGAAGGTTGTAAAGCACTTAAAAAAGTTAGTATACCTAATGTTTCTAGTTTTACAAAATTCAAAGGATTTGATACAATAGAAGAGGTAGAGATACTTCAAAATAATAATACTATTATTGAAACAAACTATTTTAGTTCTTATAATAAACTTAATAGTATTATTTTACCTGACAATATAACTGAAATTCAAAGTAATTTTATTTCTAACTTACCTGAATTAAATTCTATTACACTTCCTAATAGTGTTATAAAAATGGATTTACCTGTTATTGGAAGTGGTTGTATAAGTTTAACTAAAGTAACTACTCCATTTATTGGTTCTAATTATGAATTATGTGATTATCATGATTTTAATAAATCAAGTTATTATACTGAAGATT
>JAEEJT010000209.1 GCA_016282055.1 Bacilli bacterium | reverse complement strand
TAGTGTGATTTTAACTTGTAATATTCTTACTGAATTGTGTCCAAGAAATATAGTTAACTGTGATGATAAAAATACGATTATAGAAATTGATGTTGATATTAATGATAAGAGTAGCCAAGTTGTTATTAATTCATTATATGAACAATTAGTCGATTTAAAGTCACAATATCCAAAATATTTAAAAATTAATTTAAATTAGTTTTTAAAAACTATCTGAAAGGAGAAATTAACATGCTTAGATTAAATATACAATTTTTTGCATCTAAGAAAGCAGCTGGTTCTACTAAGAACGGTCGTGATTCTCATGCAAAAAGATTAGGTTGTAAATTAACTGATGGTGAATTTGCTAATGCTGGTGCAATTATTTACCGTCAAAGAGGAACTAAGATCTACCCTGGTAACAATGTTGGTATCGGTGGAGATGATACTTTATTTGCAACTACATCAGGAAAAGTTAAGTACGAACGTAAAGGTAAAGACAAAAAACAAGTGTCTGTTTATCCAGTAGAAGCATAAGCTTGATGTATTGAATATTAATGCACTTTGAATAAAGTGCATTTTTTATTACTAAATAGAAAGGAGCATTATTATGTTTGTTGATGATGTCACAATAGAATGTAAAGCTGGTAATGGTGGAAATGGTTGTGTTGCTTTCCGTCGTGAGAAGTTCGTTGCTAAAGGTGGTCCATCTGGTGGCAATGGTGGTAAAGGTGGTAGCATTATCTTCGTTGGTGATAGAAATATTACTACATTACTAGATTTAAAATTTAATAAAATAATAAAAGCTCGAAATGGTGAAAATGGAGCTGCTAAAGATTGCTTTGGTAAAGATGCTGAAGACATTTACATAAAAGTTCCAATTGGATCTATTATTTATGATCTTGACAAGAACGCTATTATCTTTGATATAACTAAAGATAAACAAGAAGTAGTAGTTTGTAAAGGTGGTAGAGGTGGTAAAGGAAATGCTGCTTTTGCTACATCTAGAATTCCTGCTCCTCATATTTGTGAAAAAGGTGCTCCTGGTGAAGATAAAAATATTCGAGTTGAGTTAAAAGTTCTTGCTGACGTTGGACTTGTAGGTTTTCCTAGTGTTGGTAAGTCTACTTTATTAAGTGTTGTTTCAAGTGCTAGACCTAAAATAGCAGATTATCATTTTACAACTCTTGCTCCAAATTTAGGTGTTGTTGCAGTAAAAGATGGAAGAAGCTTTGTTATGGCAGACCTACCAGGATTAATTGAAGGTGCTAGTCAAGGTGTTGGATTAGGATTTCAATTTTTAAGACATATTGAAAGAACTAGAGTTATTGTTCATGTTATTGATATGTCTGGTATTGAAGGACGTGATCCAATAGATGATTATCTAAAGATAAGAAACGAACTAGCTACATATGATGAGAAACTTCTTAAACGACCTGAGATTATTGTTGCTAATAAGATGGATATCAAAGAAGCAAGTGATAACCTTGAAAAGTTTAAGAAAAAGTTTCCTGAATTTACAATTATTCCAATTAGTGCTTATACAAAGGATAATTTAGACCAATTACTATATAAGATTGCTGATACTTTAGAAACTGTTTCTTTAGAGGATTTCAACAATGAATTCATTGATGAAGTTGTAGAATATACATTCACTAAAGCTCCAGATCCATTTACTATCACTCTAGGAGAGGATGGTATTTATGATGTTACTGGCCCTATGGTTGAAAAGTTAATGAATGAAACTGATTTTACTCATGAAGAAAATACTAAATTATTTGCAAGAAAGATTAGAAATTTGGGTGTTGATAAGAAACTTCGTGAATTAGGGGTTTCTCACGGGGATACTGTTCGTATTTTAGGTTACGAATTTGAATTCTTTGATTGATAGGCTCTATTAATTATTAAAGAGTACTCGTTATTTTGTTTAAATTTTATGTATTAAAGAGGTATGTCTTTATACAACCACATTTATGAAAACATAGGAGATTTAAAATGAAGAGTAACAAAATTAAAAACATTACAATTTTAGGCGTATTAACAGCCTTAATCTTTGTCCTTGGATTTACACCAATTGGATATTTACATGTTGGACAAATAGCAATTACCTTTTTGGTTGTCCCAGTTTGTATTGGTGCTATCCTTTGTGGACCTATTGGAGGCCTTTATTTAGGCTGTGTATTTGGATTAACAAGTTTGATTCAATGTTTTACTACAGATCCTTTTGGACAAGCATTGTTATCTATTAATCCTTTCTTTACAGCAATTGTTTGTATTGTGCCTAGAGCATTAGTAGGATTATTTACTGGATTGATTTTTAAAGGTTTAAGCAAAGCTCTTAATAATAGTATATTTTCATATATTATTACTGGTTTATGTGCTTCTTTATTAAATACAGTTTTATTTCTAACATTTTTATTTGTATTCTTTAGTCATACAGAATATTTACAATCATATTTGCAAAGTTCTAACTTAATTATTGCAGCTATTTTATTTGCTGGAATTAATGCAGTTGTTGAGCTTTTTGTTAATGGATTAATAAGCACAGTATTATCTAAATGGTTGTGTATTTTAGTTAAAAATAAATAGAATTTAAATGGTAAACTTTTTATAGTTTACCATTTTTTTGTTTTACTTTATTAAATTGCAATTTAATGATATAATAAATAATAAAGTGGTGAATATTATGTATGAAAATATTGATAAAATGCAATATACTCCTATGATGAGACAATATCTTGATATTAAAGAAAAATATCCTGATATGATTGTCATGATGAGAATTGGAGATTTTTATGAAATGTTCTTTAATGATGCAATTATTGCAAGTAAAGAACTAGAGATAGTATTAACAGGTAAAGATGCTGGAGTTAAGGACAGAGTACCTATGTGTGGTGTTCCTTATCATGCTTTGTATTCTTATACAGATAGATTAACTGAAAATGGTTATAAGATTGCAATTGTTGAGCAACTTGAAGATCCAGCTTTAGCTAAAGGACTTGTCAAAAGAGATGTTGTTAAGATTATTACACCTGGTACTGTTACTGAAGGTAATACTTTAGATGACAAAGATTATAATTTTATTGGTAGTGTAGTTAAAGATAAAACAAGATTTATTTTATCTTATTGTGATATTACAACTGGAGAGAATTATCTAACTGAGATTCCTCTTGCAAATGATTTACTTAACGCTGAGATTTTAAAACTTAAGATTAAAGAGATTGTTATTGGAAGTGATTTTAATAAAAATATTTTTGATATATTAAAATCAATTGTTCCTATTACAATTTCTATTGAGGATAATATAACAGGTATTGATTATTTAAAAGGTTTAAGTGAAGATTTAGATAAAGTTGAATCTA
>JAEEJT010000208.1 GCA_016282055.1 Bacilli bacterium | reverse complement strand
ATCGTTATAAAAGATGCTCATGACTCAGCACGTAATCTTAAAATTTATGATTTACCAGAATGTGTAACATTAATTAGAGAATGGGAAGGCGGACCATGCTGTATGATGAGAGGCCTAGATGAGAGCTTTGATGCTTGTATGTTTGTTGGATATCACAGTCCATCAAGATCAGATGGTAATCCTCTATCTCATACAATGAATACAGTTAGATGTCATCATTGTAAAATAAATGGAAAAATTATATCTGAGTTTGAAATCAATTCAATGTATGCTTCATTATTAAATGTACCTGTTGCTTTCTTATCAGGTGATGAAAACTTAACAAACATTGTAAAAGATGTAAACTCTAATATTACAACTGTTGCTAGTAAGAAAGGATTCCATAAAGCTGTAATCTCTAAACATCCTAAAGTAACAGAAAGAGAAATTGAAGAAGGAGCATATAAAGGCTTAAAATCTTGTACAAAAGAAAATATTGTTAATTTACCAAAACATTTTGATGTTGAAATAGAATATGTTAATCATATGTTAGCATATAAAAATTCATTCTATCCTGGATGTAAATTAATTTCATCTGATACTATTTCATATTCATCAGATAATTATTATGATGTTTTAGTAATGTTAGAATTCTTATTATAAAAAATATGGGTGCATAAGCACCCATTTTTATTTTACAATAATTCTACCTTCTACTTGATAATAAGAAGAAACATCATTTTTTAATACATCAAGAATATAAGAAATTAAAACTTGATAATCAATCAAATCATTGTCAACAACAATATTATGATCTTTTAGGAATAATCCCATTCCCATTCCACCATTTTTAATCATATAATTATGACTAGCAAGTCTATATGTTTTATTTAAATCAATGTCAACATATTCTCCATTTTCTAAAATTTTAACATTCTTTACTCTTCTATTATTTCCTACACTAATTAAGTTATCCTTTTCATCAAATACAGCACTAGATTCACTATTAGTATCAATTTCACACTTCAATCCTGATATACAAGCAAAAGATCCATCTTCACCAATAGCACCTTTTTCATTCTTATAATCTTTTAATACTTTATAATAACAACATTCTAAAATATCACATACTTCTTGTCCTGTTACTTCAACAACACATAAAGTATTGCCATAAGGATTGATAGAAATTATATCATTATAAGTGACATCTCCTGCCTTAAGATTAGCTCTAACACCACCACCATTAATGATACCAATATCAGCATTTAACATAATTCTATAAGCATCACTAATTAAATTACCAATACCAGTTTCTCTAGATCTAACCATTCTAACTCCGTCGCTATCAGTAATTGACAATTCAGTTTCATTAGTGAAAATCTTAGTTTGTAACAATTCATCATAACTTGATTTTTCAACATTTATTTTTTTTGTAATGGTTTCTGAAATATGATCAAGTTCACTAATAACATCTGTAGTAATAGTTCCATTGCTTTTAATTACAACATGACCAATACCTTCAAGTTTAGTTCCAGTTTCACACATAATAACATTCTTGCCAGTTTTATCACTACATAATCTATCTTCATATTTTTCATGACTATGTCCATCAAGAACAACATCAATTCCACTTGTATGATTAACTAAGTAATTACTAGAAATAAAATTATCATTTGAAGCATCATCATATCCTAAATGAGATAAACATACAATATAATCAGTTAAAGGATTTAATGTATCAAGTACTTCTTGTACTTTATCAATATATGAATAACTATCACCAAATGCACCAAAAGAATAAACATATTCATTATTTTCTTTAAAGAATATTGGAGTGGATGAACTTACACTTTCTGGAGTTGTAACACCAATAAATCCAATTTTCATTCCATCATAATCTTTAATTTCATAATTAACAAGTTTATCAACAATACTTGTTTCTTTACTACCAGTATATGTAATATTACAATTTAGATATTTAAAATTACTTATTTCCATTAATTGATATAATCTATCCATACCATAATCAAACTCATGATTACCTAATGTAACATATTCATATCCAACTTCATTCATGATATTAATAATAGTCTCACCCTTAGTAACACTACCAACAGTATCTCCTTGAATAAAGTCACCACAATCAACTAAACAAACATTTTTATTTGAAATTTTTAAATCATCAACGTATGCTTTTACTTTAGCATAACCTAAATTTTGTTCAATTGCACAATGTACATCATTAGTAAAAACAATATCTAGTTCTTTAATAATTTCAATAACATTCTCTTCCTTTTTACATCCAAAAAGCATTAAAACAAAAAGAACTAATATTAATACTTTTTTCTTCATATAATTTTCTCCTTCAAACACTTATATATTATATCACTAATCTACTATAAACAAAATAAAAAAGCGCTATAAAGCACTTTTATTCATTAATTTCCATTATTTCAAATACTTTTTCTTTAATTGTTCTAATAGTTCTTCTTACAAGATTAATACTTTCAAATAAACTTGCAAGTACTACAGGAATAAAAGGATTATCATTTAATACACCCGCTTCAATTGCTCTTGATATCGTTAAATCATTACCAACAATATAGAAAGATACTTGTTTAACAAAATCAAATAATAAATCACCAGCACTAACATTAATATCTTGAACATTAGGGAATACTATTTTACCTTGTTTAGTAATTTCTTTTAAATCACTCATTGATCTACTAAAATTAATCATTAAATTTTTAATAGATGCTGATAGAGTCATAAAACATTCTAAATTATTACTTGCTGAATAATAATTTCTATTCATTGTGTATTTTTCTGTAGCATTTTCATTTAGATTATAAATAAATCTATCTAAATATTTATTTTTATCTAAACCATCAAGATTAATATATTGGCCATAACAAAACTCTTTTACAGCATCCATTGCCTTATCAACACGTTTTGTATCTCTTTTTAATGTTTCAACAACACTTTGAAATTGCAAATATACTTCACTATCTTTAGATATCTTTTTATTATCTATTT
The DNA here is from genome assembly GCA_016282055.1 of Bacilli bacterium. GTDB lineage: Bacteria > Bacillota_I > Bacilli_A > ML615J-28 > CAG-698 > CAG-698. The sequence continues at coordinate 4,359 of JAEEJT010000208.1, read as the reverse complement.
TATTAGAAATAGCATTAAAGGCTTTCTTATTCTCAGCAATCAACTTTTTAGTTAATTTTACAGATGTTAATTTACCAGCTAAAACAACTGTTTCTTTAATATCTTGTAACATATTAACATCAGTTAATTTACAATATGTATATTCACCTTTTTTACCACCAAGCATTTCATTTGCTCTATTACAAACTACTTCAGTTGAATTAGCATCCATTCCATAGCCATATCCATCTTGTAAAACATCAGTTAAAAATTGACCATGTAATCTACCATTTAAAATTTCATCACAACTTAAAGCAATGCAATCACACAATTTTGAATCTAATACTTTTAAGTCTTTATTAGTTAAAGCAGCAACTTTTTTAACTAAAGCAAGAGATTTAATCATTTGTCTTGATAAACCATGTTTAGTTAATTGAAAAGCTTCTTTAGATCTAATAGTACCAATTCCATAATATGCTTCTTGAGGTATCTGTAATTGTCCTAATTTATCTTCTTCAATTCGAAATCTCATATAATCACCTATTAATATTATAACATAAAAAAATAAAAAATAAAGGTTGGTTTTAAAGCCATCCTTAATAAAACATAAATCGTAGATATATTTTACACAATAATAACCTTATTTTCAATATCGTAATTAATATTATTTTGTCTTTTATGAAATATTTGATATAATATATAATGATTTTGGAGGAATATATGACAAATAAAATACAATTTAAAAATAAATATAATAAAGTAGTTGCAAAACATTTTTTTACTTACTATGTGTTTAGAAATTCTTCTTTTACATTTATAATAACATTAATTGGTCTTTTTGCATTAATAATGTTAGTTAGTGGAATGTTTAAAGGAAATTCAACAAATACACTTATGATGATGTGGCTTATTGCTATATTCTTACTAATTTTTCTTCCAACATATACATTTGCAAATGTTAATATGTATGTTAAAAGAGATTTTAAGAATAGAAAAGATATGATTGAGGAAGTTGAATTCTCAAAAGAAAAAATCATTCGTCATGAAACAACAACAAATACAAAACTTACATATAACTGGGTTTCATTATTTAAAGTAATTGAAGCTAAAGATGCATTCTATATTTTTACAGCTCCTGAAGATGCTTTTATTGTTGGTAAAGAAGGGCTTGTTGAAGGAAAGATTGAAGATGTAAGAACACTTTGTTGCACATATCTAAAACCAGATAAAAAAGGTAAAATGCCATTTATTATTACTGATAAAGAAATAAAAAAATTATATAAGAAGGTAAAATAATGAATCAAATAGAAGACTATAAATCATATTTAAATGATAATAAAGAAATACTTTCTATATTAAAATCAAATAATTCTATTCTTTATGATAATATTAAAGATGTTATAGCTATACTTGATTTTAATTGTAAATACTTTGAAGACTTTAAACCAACAAAAGATTTAGAAGATTTCGAAGATGTATTTGAAAATGCATTAGGATATCTTAATTATCAATTAGAGCAAATAAAGATATATTTTAATAATTATTTTAACCATGATTTATTTTTATTAAAGAAATATGAACCTATCATTTCATTAATAATATACGCTGAAGATTATATGCTTGCTTTACAAAATGAAGAATTATTAACTAATGTAAGAAAAAAAACAATAGAAAATCTAATAAAAGAACTAGACTTATTACTTCTTGAAAAGAAAAATTATAATGATAGTGATTGGGAAAAGTTTAATGATACATTAGAAACTTGTGTTCCAAAGAACAAAGTTATTGTCACATCAAATCAACTATTTTCAGTTATGCGTGAAGAAGTTGATATGTTAAAGGATAAACTATATGTTAAGACTAAACATTAGTTTATTATCATTAGGAATACTTGATATAGTATTCATAGTATTAATTCTATTACTTATATATATTGTTATATACTATATTCAAAATAAAATTAAATCATCTATTATATATGATGAACTATTAAACTTTTGTGAAGAAAATAAATATACATATATTATTCATAAAAATCAAAAATATGATATTACAATAGAAAACGATGAATTCTTAATGTATATTAGACTAGTTAAACTACCTAAAGATAGTATAGTAACAGTTAATAGTAAATCTACGTGGCAATTAAAATATGGAAAAAGAAAACAAAAAAGAGAATATCTATCTAGTAGATTTTTAAATGAAATAGTTCCTTTTCTAAATTTTAATCCAACAAGTGAAGAAAAGAAAATTATAAGATTAGTTTTATTCTATCCAACTTGTGATATGATTTTAAAATATCTTAATGAATCAGAAATAAAAGAAGTTAAAACTACTGATACAGTATATGGATTTAAAACAATGCCTTATAATAAATTCTATGAGAATTTCAAAGATTTATTCATTGATAATAATAAAGTAGATAGTCTACTAGAAAAAAAAGAGCTTACAAAGTAAGCTCTTTTATTTTATCATAGTTCCTACTGGAACAATATCATCAACGAATACTACTTGGCATCCACAAGCATTATTTGTTGCAGCTACAAGCATACCTTCACTAGTAACACCAGTGATACGAGTTGGTTTAAGATTAGCAACAACTATAATCTTTTTACCAATTAGTTCTTCACATGTATAATATTTCTTAATAGAAGATACAATTACACGTTCTTTAATACCATCATCTAAAGTTAATTTATAACAATTTGCTGACTTTCTGATTTCAATACATTTAACAATTTTACAAACTCTTAAGTCTACTTTTTCAAAATCAGATAATTCAATTTCAGCTTTTACTTCACTAACTTTATCAGGTTCTCCATAAACAACTTGTTTCTTTTCTTCAACAACTTCAACAACATCTTCTTTTAATTCTTCTTCTGTTGCTGGAGTTGAGAAATCTAAAAGTTTCTTATAGTTATCAGGATTAATAGCATATAAGAATAGATATAATCTTGGTCCTTTTTCTTTACCAATTAATAATCTATAAACATTCTTAAAGTATTCACCTTGAATTTGTTTTAATTCTTTAGATTCATTATCAATATGTCTTATACGTTTAGGGATAGCATATAACTCTGTTTGTAATTCATCTAAAGTATATCCACCTTTATTAATGTATTCATATAATTCTTTAATTTCTTCTTTTTCTTGATCATTTAAATTATTATATACTTCAAAATTACGTTTAGTTCTTAAAACATTTCTATTTTCAGGACTACATTCTTCAAGCCAATATTTTGCTCTATCTAAACGATCTTTAAAATCAGCATATTTATATGGAGTACCAATCTTTTCAAATACAACTTCTAGCATATCTTTATTAAAATCAACTACACTTCCAAGTTGTACCATAAGTCCCATTGGAACACTCTTAATATCGCGATTATTAATCTTAGTATAATACATTATACCTTTCATATAATCATCAGCAGTACCATTAGCTACAGCATCATACATCTTATCAAATTCAAAGTATTGTCTTAAGATACCTTCATCAAAGCAGAAATCAAATGCCTTTGTAGGTTCTGTTTTACTATATAACCATAACAATACTTCTGGTTGATAAATCTTAAGTAATGTAGCAGGAGTTAAGTTTAATCCACTTGATCCACTCATCTTACCAGTAGTACCACGGATACCAATAAATTCATATCCTTGGAAAATAGGTGGTTCATAACCAAATATCTTTCTACTTATATCTTTAGATGTATCATAACTACCATTAATACTAGCATGATCTTTTCCACCCGGTTCAAAGTCAACTTTTTCATAAGCCCATCTCATAGGCCAGTCAACTTTCCAAGCAAGTTTACAATTAAAGTCTTTTGTAAAATCAAAATCCCCTTCATGACCACACTTACAAGTATAATGAGCTTTAGTGCAATCATCAGATAAAGATGTAATAGTAGTTAAATCTTTATGACAATGAGGACAATAAATAGAAACTGGATAATATGCTTCTCTTTCTCCTTCTTGAGCATCTTGAGTACGATGACTATCAAGAATATCAAAAATCTCTCCTCTATGTTTTAAAGCATGAATAATATATTCACTATATTTACCACTTCTATACATACTAGCTTGGTGACGGAAATCTAAATTGATATCAAATACTTTAATAGAATCTTCAAATTCTTTTTCAAAATATTCAGCGTAAGTTTTACAATCTGAATCTTTAAAAGGATTTGGTACGTCAACGTAAGGAAAACCAATGTATTTTTCCATATCATCATTTACTTTACTTACGTTAACAGGTACTTTTCTTAATCTATCAATTTCATCCCAAGAGAAGATAAATCTAGCTTTTTTACCTTTTTTAAGTAATGCTTTATATACAAAGTATGATGTAGCAACATCTCTAAAGTTACCAATGTGGAT
>JAEEJT010000021.1 GCA_016282055.1 Bacilli bacterium | reverse complement strand
TTAGAACAATATGTAAAATTAGTTGAAGATTGGATAAAGTTTTATAATACTTCTAGAATTAAAAAAAGAGATTTGTCGTAAAACAAATCTCTCCTTTTTTAAGTCCTTTTTATTAGTGTACCCATTTAGGGGTTCACTTCAAAAACAAATCTTTTCTTTTTAATTATATTAATCAATCTTTGGTAAGCTTGCTGCAGCAATACTTTGACCAACACGACGATTCTTTTCATCAGGCATAGAAATATCTACGCTAGCATATTCTGGGAATTCTTCAGATAATACTTTCTTAGCAACATTTAAAATAGTTTCTCCACCTTTACCACTAGTAACACGTCCTAATAATAATACATGTTTAATAGCATAGAAATGAGCATAGTAAGCTAAAGTATAACCTAAATAAATACCAATGTTTTCATAGATTTCATTAGCAAGTTTATCGCCATTTACTTCTAATCCTTGGATAACTTTTAATTTTTCAGCTGGAGATAATTTTTCATCAAACTTATATCCACCATATTCAGCTAGTTTAATAACAGAGTCTTGACTGAAGTATTTAACACCACATCCATAATCTCCACTCCATTCATCAACCATACTATCTTTATTAGCATCAACTGGAACGAATGCAAGTTCGTTTAACCAACCTTTTAAGTTGCCTTTATCATCAACGTAACCAGTAGCTTCACTAGTACCCATTGCAATACCTAAAACTTGGTTATCATTTAAATCCATGGCACCAGCTAAAGCAGTAACATCACCATCATTAGCAACTACTAGTGGAACTGGACCAAATTCTTTAGCAACATCAATGTACATATTCTTAACTTTCTTTTCAAAGTCTTCTTTACTTACTTTTAAGAATAAGCTTGCTACCATGATACGGTTATTTACATAAATACCAGCACTAGATACACCAATAGCATCTACTCTTGGCATATAACTTGCAGCAGTTTTCATAGAATCTAAGATTCCATCATATTGATATTGTGGATCACTATTTGTTTTAGGGAACCATACAGTTTCTTCACTATAAACAACTTTTCCATCAATAACGGCACTAACTTTTCTATCACTTCCACCAGCATCAAATCCAATTCGACAACCGTTTAAATTACTATTTAAAACGATCTTTTCTTCTTTGCTTTCCGGAATATTATTAGTTTCAACTACTTCGAATGGTTTTTCATAAACATTAGCCATGAAATCAGCATCAAACTTTCTAACTCCATTAACTAAATAATCTTCATAAGTTCTCTTGAATACATAATTAGAACCTTTAATATAAATTTTATATCCACCAACAACCCATAATAAAGATTTGATGATTCTTTCAATCATATCATAATTTTCTTCATCATGACCTGTTCCATCTTTAAATATATCGATATTGTAGATATAATTGTATCCACAATGACGTTCTAAACAAATAGTAAGTTTAGAAACCTCTTTAGCTTCTTTTACTTTATTATTAAATTCACGAAGCTTTAAAATTAATGGATAAAAGTTCTTATCCAAACTTGGTACGTATTTCATATTATTCCTCCAATTATTTTGATTCCTTTATATTTTTTACAACGATATGAAAATGTTCTCCAGTATCAGGTTTAACCTTAACAATTTCTCCAACGCTAGCTTCTAAAACAGCTTTTCCTAATGGAGATTCTTTAGAAATCTTACCTTGCATAGGATCTGCTTCTAGTGATGAACTAACTAAAAGAAATTCTTCTACTTCATGATCATCTTCATATTCTATTGTAATTAATTTACCTAAATTATTTGAATGGTTTTCATCTTCGATAACAACAGCATTTCTTACAATTTCTTCTAATTCAGAAATTTCATTTTCAATACGTGCTTGTTCATCTCTTGCCGCATCATATTCAGCATTTTCAGATAAGTCACCTTGTGCACGAGCTTCTTTTAATGCTTCAACGTTTGCAGGACGATCAACCTCTTTTAATTTTTTTAATTTTGCTTTTATCGCTTCTAAACCTTCACTTGTAAGTTGATGTTTTTTATCCATAATATATCTCCTTAATTTATTACTAAAATATTATAACACAATAATTGTCTTTTTACAATAATGATAAAACTATTTTCTCATTATATCATTTTTAGAAAGCTTTATATCTTTATCAATCCAAACTTTTAAGATTTCAAGTGGATGATTACATATACTAACCTCATTATCTAAACTATCTAAAATCTTAATAATCTTTGCTTTAGTGTTTTTAAGATTTGGTCCGATAAACTCAACACTATCACCTAACTTAAAATAATTTCTTTGTTCTAAAATGATATAATCATTATAAACATCTTTTACCATACCAAGAAAATCTTTCGTTGGTTCTTCTGTTCTAACATTATATAGTTGTTCACTTTTCTTAACAGGACCATTTAAGAATCCATAACTTGTAACTCTATTTTCTGTTTTTATAATTTCATTTTTATAATAATCAAAATCAACTTTAGAAATATCACCATTATATTTATAATAATCATCAATTAAATTACGATAACATCTAACAATACATGCTATATAATATAATGATTTCATTCTACCTTCAATTTTTAAACTATTAACTCCACAATTAATTAAATCAAAAATATGTTTATAAGCATTTAAATCCTTAGATCCAAAATTAACATATTTTTTATTTATCTTAATATCATTATCATACAAATCATAATTCCAACGACAAGAATGAGCACATCCTCCTCTATTAGCATCCCTATTAGTTAAGTAATTACTTAACATACATCTTCCACTATAAGATACACACATTCCTCCATGTATAAATACTTCAAGTTCAATATTTGTTTTACAAGAAATATCTTTAATTTCATCTAAACTTGCTTCACGTGCTAAAACAACACGTTTAAATCCAAGACTATCATAATACTTAATAGCTTCACTATTAGAAATGCTAGCTTGAGTACTTAAATGAACCTCAAGATTTTTACAAATTTTAATTGCTTTTTTAGCTATATATAAACTAGAAACAATTATACCATCAATTTTATTCTCATCAAGAAATAATAAATATTCTTCAAGATTTGATAAATCACTATCATGAGGTACTATATTCATTGTTACATAAAGTTTTTTATTTAAAGAATGAGCAAACTTACAACCTTCAATAATATCATCATTTGTAAAATTATTAGCTCTAGCTCTTAAACTAAAACTCTTTCCACCAATATAACAAGCATCAGCACCATATAAATAGGCAATCTTTAATTTTTCTAAATCTCCAGCAGGAGCAAGTAACTCAACTCTATTCATGCTTATTATCCTTTAATAAAACAGATTCTTTATCAAGAAATCCTCTATCAATAGTAAAATTATCATTTAAATAACTTGTTAATTCATCTAAACTTGTATCACTAAAATTATTTAAATATTTAGAATATAAAGAAACAATATTTAAACTCTTTTCATTATCTAAAAACTGTAAATTTAATTTAATAAACTCTAAACTATCATATAAATCTTTAAGTTCACTAGTTAAAGCATAAACTTTAGAATTATAAATATATGTTGAATAATTATCTTTATTCAAACTTTCATAGACATATAAATAATTATCTCTAGTTTCTTCTTTTAATTTATAAAGTTTATTTGTTTTAATTTTACTTTTACCAACACATAAACTTAATAATTGACGTCTTGAATACATCATTTGTCTATATCCAAAAGCTTCAATTGTATACTTTTTATCAAAACTTAAAGTCTTAATTTCATTTAAACTCAATTCTTGACTAATAATGCATTTTGTATCAATACTATTTAATTCTTCTTTGCTACAAACTAAAGTTAAAGGATTATAAATTAATTTATTAGTATCAAGTTCTAAACTTAAAATAGAATAATCACTATAAATAATATAATCACAATAATTATTAATCTTTTTAACAAAATCTAAAAAATCAAATACTTCATTTTGTGGAATAATTCTATCAACGTTAACAAATACTTTTTTATTATTCTTTCTAATTATATTAGAAATCTTTTTTATTTCAGTTAAAGTAAGTAAATTATAATTAGATGTTGAATACAACTTAGAGTTTAAAATAAATCCATAACAATCAAGATTAATAGAATCAAGATTAATAAAATCACATATTAATTTATTCATTTAAACTCCTTTTCGTAGAAATAGCAATTCCATCACCAATATTTAAAAATATAGTATTATAATTAGGATTACTTTTTAACCACTCATTATAATTATTAATTTTTCTTGCAAGTGCTTTTAAATCCTTAGAAGCATCACTTTCAATATTAAACTTATATTTTTCTACGTAACCATGAAATAATATATTATCACTAATAATAACTCCATTTTTACTAAGTAAACTCTCATAACGCTCAAAATACTTACGATATTGAGCTTTTGCAGCATCAATAAAGATAATATCATATTCTTTTTCAAGTTCATCTAAACTAACATTTTCTCCATCACCTAAATGAACTCTTATTCTATCAGTTAATCCTACTTTATTGATATTATCAATAGCTTTAGTATACATATCATTTTTCTTTTCAATTGTATCAATAGTAGCATTACTATTTAAAGCCATCATAATAGAACTAAATCCAATTGCTGTACCAATTTCAAGTATTCTTTTTGGTCTAACAATAGAAACAATTGATAATAATAAACTTAAACCATCATCCATAATAATAGGAACATTATTATCACGCCCAAAATCATGAATTTTATTTGTTATATTACAATCAAATTTATTAAGTTCTTTTATATATAAATTATCCATATTAATCACCATATTATAAATATTATAACATAAAATCATAGTTTTGTTAATACACATAAAAGCCGTTTAGAAATACTAAACGGTAAAAAACTAATATTTTATTTCAAATATATATCCATAAGTATTATTCTTTGATTCATATTTTAACTTATTCTTTAATGATAATTCTTTTATTTTCTTAAAACCAGTTCCAAATAAAGAATTATATCCTCCAATATAAAGAATTGTTGAAATAAGTGGATTTCTTAATACATTCCCTTTTAGTTCATCACTAAACTCATCAAAGGTAATATTATTAATCATAAAGCCAGGATTATAAAAATGAATAGTATCATTTGTAATATAAATTTCATTATTTGTATCAACGTTTGTAATCATATGACTAAACATATTATAAATACACTCACGACATATATCATATAAATCCTGATTCATTTTAACATTCTTAGTAATAAATTCATAACAATAATCAATACAATCAAATAAATTACCTTTAAAAACTTCACTAGAAATAACATCATTTAAGTCATTATCTTTATAAACTGTTAACTTTACAGGAAAAGGGTTATCTTTTGAAAACAAATAATAACAAGCATTATTAATACTATTGTTATATAATTTTAGTTTAGTTAAACTATCTTTTATATCATTATAAATAAAACTTGTTCTATTATTAAAATATCCATTAGAACATACTTCAATAATTCTTTTTTCATCAAGATTACTTAAATCTTCACTACGTTCTTTATTTTCCCACGTTGAATAATTATTAGGTTTATTATTATAAAATTCAATTATATCAAGATAACTTAACTCAATAACATCATTTTTTTCACGAATAAAATATTTATTAAAACATCTATAAGGAACATCAGATCCATCA
>JAEEJT010000207.1 GCA_016282055.1 Bacilli bacterium | reverse complement strand
TCATGAGCAGGACCTTCTTCATGAATTAAACGATATTCAACAGATTTTTTATTCTCTGCTTGAATAAACTCTTGTAATTCACTCTTAAAATCATAATCAAATATTTTATTATTATCAATACAAGGGAATACAACACGTTCAAATATCATACGACAATCATTTAAATTCTCATGATCTAGATACAAAGCACCAATAAAAGCCTCAAACAAGTCAGCAATTACATTCTTTTTACTTCTACCATGTTCTCTTTCTTCCCCAACACCTAAAAGTAATAACTTATCTAAGCCTAAAGTCTTAGCATAATATTCATTAGCATTAGCACAAACAAAGTTAATTCTTTTCTTTGTCATTTCACCTTCAGGCATTTTTTTATATTTCTTATAAATATATTCGCCTGTTAAAAAATATAATATAGCATCACCTAAATACTCTAAACGTTCATTAGAAACCATCTTATTCTCATTAGCAAATGTTGTATGAGTAAAAGCCTGTATATAAACATCAATATTATTAATAACAAAGTTATTATCAAGAGCAAATTTTTTAAAATCTTTATTAAATTTTTCTAATGCTATATTCATATAATCACCTAATCTAACATTTCTTTCTTTTCAATGTAATTTGTATGAACAATATCTAATACTTTTTTATAATCATCACTAAATAATTTCTTAGATTCAATTAATTTACTAGCAAAATCATTAGCTAAATTAAATAAATCCTTATCAAGAACAATATCAGCTAACTTAAACTCGACGTTACCTGATTGCTTCTCACCAAAGAAATCACCAGGACCACGTACAATTAAATCCTCTTCAGCAAGAACAAATCCATCACTATTAGCCTCAACCAACTTTAATCTATCAATAGAAGATTGTGTTTTAGTATCACTTACTAAATAACAATAAGATTGTTCATCACTTCTTCTAACTCTACCACGCATTTGGTGTAGTTGTGCAATACCAAATCTATCAGCATCAAGAATAACAACCATTGTTGCATTAATAACATTAACTCCAACTTCAATAACACTTGTTGAAACTAAAACATTAATCTCATTCTTAATGAATTTATTCATTACTTCTTCTTTTTCTTCTTGTTTTAGACAAGAATGAATTAAACCAATATTATATTTAGAACCATATTTATTATTTAATTGTTCATAAATCTGAGTAGCATTTTTTAAATCCATAGCTTCAGACTTTTCAATCATAGGACAGATTACATATACCTGATGACCTTTATCAAGTTCACTTATAGCCTTTTCATAAACAATCTCTTTATCACTATAAGTATAATACTTAGTAATAGGTTCTTTCTTATTACCAGGTAATGCTTTTAAGATAGAAATATCACTCTCACCAAGAACAGAAATAGCAAGTGTTCTTGGAATAGGAGTTGCACTCATCTTTAAATGATCAATTAAATATCCTTTACCAACGATACCAACTCTTTGTTTAACACCAAATCTATGCTCTTCATCAGTAACAACTAATCCTAATTTCTTAAAAACAACATCGTGTTGGAATAAAGCATGTGTACCAATAACAATATTAATATCACCATTATTTAATCCATCTAAAACTTCTTTTCTATTTTTAATACTTGATACAAGTAAAGATACATTTACCTTTTTTCCATTAAGATAAGTATTTTTAAATAGATTAGTAAATGTATCAAAATGTTGACGAGCAAGTATCTCTGTTGGTACCATTATAGCACCTTGATAGCCATCAGTCAATGCAGCAAACAAACTAATAGCAGCAACAACTGTCTTACCACTACCAACTTCACCTTGTAATAATCTATTCATCTTATATTTATTATTCATATCAAATAAAATCTCATCAACAGCCTTAACTTGATCACAAGTTAATTTAAAAGGTAAACTATTAATAAATTCATTAACTAAATCCTTATTATAATTAATACTAACACCCATTGGATTATTCTTTCTCATATATAATAAGTATTTAATCTTTAATTGATATAATAATAACTCTTCAAACTTAATACGTTTAATAGCTTTTCTTGTTTCATCAATACTATCAGGAATATTAATATACTTTAAAGCATCTTTTTTAGAAATTAAATCATATTCTTTTAATACTTCATTTGGTAGAATTTCATCAATAATACTAGAATATCTATAGAATAATCTCTCTTTTAACTCTAAAATCTTATCATCACTAATACCTTTAATATTAAATACTGGATTAATACTATTACTAAATTCATCAAAATGAATTTCACTTGCAATAAAATTCTTGCAATCATCTTTTAATTTACCAGTTAATCTAACATAAACTCCATAATTAATCTTAGATTTCAAGAAATGTCTATTAAATATAGTAACTCTAATTCTTTCACTACCACAATCAATGTAGAAATTCATTATGGATAATTTAGTTTTAGTATTTATAACTGTTGCTTTAGTTTGAACAATTCCTGAAATTGTCACTTGTTCATTAGGAACAACATCATTAATATCAACAATTGTATAATCATCAAATCTATTAGGATAGTTTAATAAGAAATCTTCAACTGTTTCAATATTATTCTTTTTAAATATAGTAATATACTTACTAGGAACAATATCAATATCACTTAATAAAACTTTTTCCATAACTTCCTCCCTTCTACATTTAAAAAAAGGCGTAATTGTTTTAAACAATTCGCCTAAATGTTTTTATTCAATAACAAATAAGTAACTATAAACGTCTTGACCACCATCAATAACATCAGTTTCAAGATTAGGATAGTTCTTTTCAATAAATCTTTGTATTGTATTTACTTCTTTAATATTTACATCTTTACCATAAATAATAGTAATAGAACTCTTCTCATTTACATTGCTTTGGCGAATTAAGTCTTTTACAGCTTCAGTACGAGAACGACGAGATGTAACAATTGAACCTTCACAAATTCCGATATAATCATCTTTACAAATCTTTAATCCATTTAATTCTGTATCTCTTACTGAATAAGTTACTTGAGCACTTACAACATTCGAAATAACTTCTTTCATTCCGCTAACAATTTCATCAATTTCAAGACTCAAATCCATCATAGTTAAACAAGAATAACCTTGAGATAATGATTTAGTTTCAATAACAACAACATTACTATCAGTATAAATCTTAGCTGCTTGTTTTGCTGCTAAAACAATATTCTTATTATTAGGGAAAACAATAATATTGTCAGCATTTAATTGATTAAATGCATTGATAAAATCTTCAGTAGATGGATTCATACTTTGACCACCACTAACAATCATATCAGAACCTAATAATTTAAATACTTCACATAAACCTTCACCAGTACCTACACTAACAATAGCATATTTCTTTCTAATATCAGGTTTAACAATAGGAGCCTTATGATCCTCACCACATGGACAAGTTCCTAAATCAACGTGTTTAACTTCTTGAATTTCAGTATGTTGATACTCTAAATTCTCAATAATTACATTAGAGAATTCACCATATTCTTGAGCTTTACTTAATACATCACCAGGTTTTGCTGAATGAGCATGTACTTTAATAACATTATCATCTTTAATAATATTAATTTCAGTTCCTAATAATGATAATTCATTATTTAATTTATCAGTATCAATAGATGATGCTTTATTATCTTTTGGATTTAAAATTAAGATAACATTATATCCTTTTTCAACATCTTTATTTTCATCATTATCAACTTTAGAAGAATCAATAACTTCATCATTTAAGTATTTTAACATGCCTTCAATAATAGTAACGAATCCAGCTCCACCACTATCAACTACTCCTGCTTCTTTTAATACAGGAAGTAATTCAGGAGTACGATTTAATGATTCTTTAAGTTCTGCTAAGTACTCTTCAAAGAATTCATTAATTGTCATCATACTATTAGCTATAAGTAACATCTTAGCAGCACCATCTTTAGCAACAGTTAAGATAGTTCCTTCAACAGGTTTCATAACAGCTTTATAAGCTTGTTCAACACCTCTTTGTAAAGCTTGAGCAAGTCTTATAGCATCAACAGCTTCAAAGTTTTCAAAGCCTTTATTAATACCTCTAAATAATTGAGATAAAATAACTCCACTATTACCTCTTGCACTCATTAACATACCACGAGAAACTTTTTTACTCATTTCATAAATATTGTCTTCATGGAAGTTAATAACTTCTTTAGCTCCACCTTCGATTGTTAATTTCATATTTGTACCAGTATCACCATCTGGAACTGGGAATACATTTAATGAATCAACATATGCATAATTTACTTTTAAATTTTCACAACCATTTATAACTAACGAGCGGAATAATTCTCCATTAATTTTTTTGACAAGCATAAAAGCCCTCCTACTATATATATAAATAAAAATAAAAATCACGTTAATCGTATATATAAAATATACCTTATTTATTATACCACAAATACATTAAAAAAACAACCTTTTTTTAAATATTAGAAACAAGCTAAAAACTTTATTTTTATTTTATAACAATAACTAAATATTAGTTAAATGGAGTCTTATATTTATAAATTAACACTTTACATTCTTATTAAATTATGGTATAATATTAAAGGTCTTTATGACTAGATTAAGAAGGAGGTATTACCTATGGCAAGAAAATGTTATGTTACAGGACTTGGTACAGTTACTGGTAATAATCGCCCTCACTCATTAAAAGCTTCTAGAAGAACTTGGAAAGCTAACTTACAAAAAGTTAGAATCAAAGATTCTGATGGAAAGATTAAACGTGTATATGTTTCTACACGTGCTTTGAGATCAGGACTTGTTGAAAGAGCATAATCTTTCAGGGCGATCAAAAAGAAAAAGGCGAATAAGCCTTTTTTTCTTTTACCCTAATATAAAAAATATGGAGTAGATTATTCTACTCCATTTTTATATACTCCTTTTAAATAAGTAAGTCTTGAATCAAGCCAATTATATAAATAATCAATATGACCAACGTAATTATTAATATTTACTACGCTTTTTGGATTTGGCCAAATATTAACACCAAATAATTGCCATTTAGTAAAATTCCTATCAATAGAATTTTTATATAAACTATAAATATTATTACTTTTATCACTATTTACAAAATTTAATATTGATTTAATGGCTTCTTCTTTTTCAGTTAATCTAGTAATCACTAAAGTTTTAAATTCATTAAACTTTAATAAATCCCTGTACCAACTTCTAAGTCCAGCCCATAAACCAAAATCACTTGGACAATTATCTTCATTACCATAGCCATAATTAACATTACCACTACTGATATCAAAATCCCAAAGTGGTGTACAATATAATTTAGAACCTTTATCCTTATAAAAATATGTA
This sequence comes from Bacilli bacterium, assembly GCA_016282055.1. Lineage (GTDB taxonomy): Bacteria > Bacillota_I > Bacilli_A > ML615J-28 > CAG-698 > CAG-698. The sequence continues at coordinate 4,098 of JAEEJT010000207.1, read as the reverse complement.
CTATAATTCATTACATCAATATTTGCAAATAATTCATTAATAATATATGAATTAACAAAACTATCAACGTCAATTAATTCAGTAATTCTAGTCCAATCATTACCATTAATAGCATCAATACAATTATTCATATAATTTTTTATTATATTAATATAAGTATTAGAATCATTTAAATAATTTTTATCTTCAGTATCTGGAGTTTTAATCTCATAATATTTACTATCATGACCAATGAAATAATCAATATCGCTTGTTCCTTCTCTTTCAATTCTAGCATTTACTTCAACTAAAAAGCCAATATCATTAGTATCAAGACCTTCATCAATATCAACTCTTCCAGATCCAGTTTGAATTTGATCACATAATAAATAAACACCTAAATAATTATTATTTAAGTATACTTCAACATATTCATGAGTTGATGTAAAAGGCATACCAAATTCTTTACTCATCTCTAAAGCAAGATAATTTCTTGCCATACTTAAATCATCGTAATTAGGAATTAAAGTCCAACTCTTAGCTTTATAACTAGAACCAAACATAGATTGTTTCTTATCAAACTTAATTCTATATCCTTTTTTAGGAAATTCCCATGTAGAATTACCTCTTCCTCTAATTCCACAACTTACATTTTCCATATCAAAATTAGAATTTTGTAAGTTAAAACTTGCTTTATTATATTCTTTTTTAGATTCAATTGAATTATAATCTTCAGTAATAATAGAAACAATAGGGAGTTCACAATTAACATATTCATACATACTGTATAAATTAATACTTTCATTAACTATAGTATTTTCAAAATCAAATAAATTAATTTTATCAGAACTAAATCCAATAAAAGTTGTTCCAATTTTATTTCTTAAAGTCTTTCTTGAAATATGGTTCCCTTTTTCAATAATACTTTCAGTAATTAATTCTTTTCCATCATAAAAAGATACTTTAACATGATTTTCATCTAATTCATTATTAGAAGAATTTTCATTATCATTTACTTCATCACCATTTTGATTTTTATTAGGAGTATCAGTATTATTTTCATTATTTTTTATAGATTCTTTGCAAGAAATTAAAAATAAAGAAATAAAAATAAAGAAAAAGATAATGATATTATTTTTCACTCTTCATTACCTCAATATTCTTTATAATTTCATTTCTATTAGTATTATTAAATATAAAACTTCCAGCTACAGCAATATCACAACCAGCATCTAAACAATATTTACTAGTTTCATAATTAATACCACCATCTACTTCTATTAAATAATTTAAATTATTATTTTTACGATAATCATATAAATATTTAATTTTATCTAAAGCAATTGGCATAAACTTTTGTCCGCCAAATCCTGGTTCAACACTCATTACAAGTACTAAATCAACAAGTGGTAAATATTTATTAATTTCTTCTACTTTAGTATTAGGTTTAATAGATAAACCAACTTTACAATTATATTTTCTAATTTCATTAATAGTATCTAGTATATTAGATTTAGCTTCATAATGAAATGTAATAATATCAGCATGACTATTTGCATAATCTTTAATATATTTTAAAGGTTCTTCGATCATTAAGTGACAATCAAATATTTGATTACAATAATCTCTTAAATTTTTAAAAACACATGGTCCAAATGATATATTTGGAACAAAATGTCCATCCATGACATCAATATGTAAATATTTAGCTTCACTTATACTTTTAACATCATCAAGTAAATTATTAAAATTACATGACAATATTGATGGTGCAACAAACATAAATCTCTCCTAATATTTCTTTTGTTTCTTTAATTCATTATAAAATGATACATAGTTATCATATCTTGATTTCATAATCTTATTCGTTGTAACTAGTTCTTTTATTTTACACTGTGGTTCATTAATATGCTTACAACCATTATATTTACAGCCCTTAGAATTTTCAAAAAATTCTTTAAAAGTTTGTGCTAATATAGCCTCATCCATATTATCTAAACTAATATTACCAAAACCAGGACTATCAGCAAGATATCCATTATTTATTAAAAACAACTCAATATGGCGTGTTGTATGTTTACCTCTACCTAATGCTTCACTAATTTCATTTGTTTGTAAATTCATTTGATTAAGATTATTAATAAATGTACTCTTACCAACTCCAGTTTGACCCATCATGACACAAACATTATCTTTTATTTCATCTAAAATATTTTGTTTAATATCTTCTAAGTCATCTTTTTTAGTAAGGAAAACTTTATAACCAATTGATTTATAGTAATTCTTAATGGTTTTAAAATTCATAAGTTCATCATTATCAAGTAAATCTATTTTAGAAAATATTAGAATTGGAGTAATATCATTATACTCTAAAATACTAATCATTTTATCTAATAGATTTAAGTTAAGTTCAGGCTTTTTAACAGATGTTGTTACAAATGCTTTATCAATGTTACTTATTACAGGGCGTATTAAGTTATTCTTTCTTTTATAAAGCTTTAATATAATTTTGTTTTCAGCGTCAATATCAACAAAGTCCCCAACTTTAATATAGTTTTCATTATTTTTCAATAATCCTCTTGGCTTACAAACATATTCTTTAGATCCAAGACAAGTGAATTCTCCTTTAATGGCTTTAATTACTATACAGTGTTTTTCTTCAATCATTACTTCTTTCCTTTATTGTATTTACTCTTAATTGACCACAAGCAGCATCGATGTCAGTACCATGCTCTTTTCTAACTATAGCATTAATATGGTTAGAAACTAAATAATTAAAAAACTCATCTCTTCGTATCTCTGTTGTTCTTTTCAAATTATGACTCGTAGAATTATAAGGAATTAAGTTAACATAACAATTTAAATCTTTAACTAAATTAACTAAATCCTTAGCATCATTCAAGCCATCATTCACCCCATCAAGTAAGATATACTCAAAAGTTAATCTTCGATTAGTTTTATCAAAATAATACTTACACGCTTCAATTAATTCTTTTAATTTGTATCGCTTATTAATTGGCATATATAAATCTCTTTTCTCGTTTTTAGCAAAATGTAATGAAATTGCTAAATTGACTTGCAAAGGAAAATTACTAAACTCAATAATCTTATCAACAAGACCACAAGTACTAACTGTAATATGTCTAGCACCAATTGCTAAACCTTTAGCATCATTAATAACATTAATAAAGTTCATAACATTATCAAAGTTATCAAATGGTTCACCAATTCCCATAACAACAACATGACTAACTCTTTTACCTTTTTCCTGTAAATAGTTATCAATTGTCAAAACTTGTAAAAGCATTTCATATACTTCAAGATTTCTTATTTTCTTTGTTGTACCAGATGCACAAAACTTACATCCCATATTACAACCAACTTGACTTGTAATACAAACACTATATCCATAATTTTGTATCATTAGAACAGTTTCTATTAAATTACCATCTTCAAGTTCAAATAAAAACTTAGTTGTTCCATCACTTGCTTCAAGTTTTTTAACTAGTTTTAACTCTTTAATACTAAAATTATCACAAAGTAATTTTTTAACATCTTTGTTTAAATTATTAATATCATTAAAATCTTTTACTTTTTGAGAGTATAAACCTTCATAAACTTGAGTACTACGATATTTTTGTAAATTATGGGATATAAAGAAATCTTCTAGATTAGATCTTGTATAATTGTAAATGCAATTATCTATCATTTTACTCTCCTCATTTTACAAATATAAAATCCATCAGCATGTATTTCATAAGGGAATATTTGTTTTTCATATTCAATTACAAAATTATCATGATTCTTTAAAAATTCTTTAATTTGGTATTCATTCTCATCTTTATTTAAAGTACATGTTGAATAAACATAATATCCATTAACTTTAACAAGTTTATAAGTATTTTCAAGAATTTCTTTTTGTAAACTAATAATATTATCAATAGAATCAAGATTAATCTTATACTTTAAATCACACTTATGACTCATAACACCAAGTCCACTACATGGAACATCAGCAAGCACATAATCAAATGATTCTTCTTTTACCTTTTCATGAACAATACGAGCACCAATCAATTGACATTTAACATTCTTAACACCAAGTTTTTTAAATGTTTG
>JAEEJT010000206.1 GCA_016282055.1 Bacilli bacterium | reverse complement strand
TTTACCAACAATAGCTTCACTAGCCATAGCTGCAGAATGAGTCATTCCAGAACAACCAATTGTTTCAATCAAAGCTTCTTCTATAATTCCTTGTTTAACATTAAGTGAAATTTTACATGCGCCTTGTTGTGGAGCACACCAACCAATACCATGAGTGAATCCACTGATATCTTTGATTTCTCTTGAATATACCCATTTACCTTCTTCAGGAATTGGAGCACAACCATGAGAAGCACCGCAGTTAACTCTGCACATATTTTCAACATCTTTTGTAAATTGCATAAAATTAATCTTCTCCTCCTTTATGTAATCTATACTTATATATTATAATACTTTTTCAAAAATTGTAAAGATATATTTTATGTTACACTAATTAAAAAAAAACCATTATATAAAATATAATGGTTTACATAAAATCTTTAATTTTTTGAGTAAATAATTTAAGTTCATCAAGTTGTTCTTTATTTAAATTTACTTTATTATCCATCCAAGCTTCATTATTAACAATAAATCCTAAATTAGAATCCATTACATTAACTTGCATAAACTTAAGTAAATCAGTTAATTTATCTAAACAAAACTTAGTTCCATTCTTTCCACCAATTCCAAGTAAACTAACCTTTTTACCAAACATTGCTGTACCAGAATTAAAATCATTAAGTTTTAAAGGTCTAGATAACCAGTCAAGTAAATTCTTTAACACTCCAGGATAACTTAAGTTATATTCAGGAGTGAATATAACTATTCCATCACTATTAATAACAATATCCTTTACTTTATCAACAACTTTATTACCTTCTTTTTCAACGTCTTGATCAAAATAAGGCATATTAGAATAATCCAAATAATTAATTTCAAAATCACCTTTTAGTAAATCTTTTACTAAAGAAGATAATTGATAATTAAATCCATCTTTTCTTAAAGAACCAATAACAAATAATAATTTTTTCATCTAAAACCTTCCTTTACTTTTTAGTATCAATTACATATGTTGGTGGAGCAAAAGAATCTATACCATTAGTATCAAATAAAAGTTTTAATTCTCTAAACAAATCTCTTTGTACTTGATATAAATCCTCTTCAAAACATTCACAAGTGAAAAGTAATTCTATAGTAATATCTGACATATGAGTAATACCACGATAATTAATACTACTTGTAATACTTGGAATCTTTCCTTTAATAGCATCTAAATTATCTTTAATTAACTTTTCAATGTCCTATAATTTTTCTCTTGTTGATACATTAATAGTACACTGTGCAAGAGATTTTAGTTTAGTTTGATTAACAACGCTTCTAATCTCGCTATTATTAATAATCTTTATGTTACCACAAATATCTTTTAATTCTGTTGTTCTAATACCAATACTAATAATTTCACCTCTCCAATTATCAATAACAACAATATCACCAACAACATACTTGCCTTCTAAAACGATGAAAATACCAGCTAAAATATCTGATATTAAACTTTGAGCACCAAGTCCAACAACTAAAGCAATAATTCCAACACTAGCTAAAAGCACTTTAGTATCTACTCCCCAATAAGAAAGAATAAATAAGATTGTAGCAATTATAACAACCCATTTTAATAAACTATTAATAAGATTAATAATTGTTTTAGTTTTCGCTGTTAAACCAAAATTAATCTTAGTTAAAAGATTTAATAAAAAGTTAATTAGTAATCCAACAACTAATATCTCAACTGAAACAATTACTTTAGGTACATAATGTAATATATTATTAATATTATCATATTGTGTTAAATTCTTATTAAAAAATTCATTAATCTCTTTATTTTTAATATAAGCAAATACTACTAATAATAATATGCAAATAACTAATAAGTAATGTAAAATCTCTTTTAAATAAAAATGTTTAGTTTTTCTTCCTTCCATAATAATTCTCCTTTATATTACATATGTTTTTTCATACTTACAAATTAAATAAAACATAACATCATCTTTCTCATATTTATCAAAAAACTCTATACTACTACTATCATCAATAGAACAGTATATATATACTTCATATTCATATTCAGGTAAATCCTTTTTAAAAGTAAATAATGGGAATAACTCAAATGTTCTATCACACGGAACAATACTAAAATCACTAACAAACTCTTTTAATTTTTTATTATATAATCTAACTAAAAATGAATTGCAAGTAAAAGCACTATTTTGCTTAATCTCAATTTTTAAATATTTAAAATTAACATCATAATTCTTACTAAATACCAAACTATCAATGTAATTATAATCAAGAGTCTTAACTTCTACTTTTTTAATAATAGTATTATCACAAACTAAATATAATAAATAATTAGAATTCTTCTTTAATTTATTAATACCTTTAGAATTAATACAAGTTTCAAAATAATCATTAAAAGTTAAACTCTTAATATCTTTTTTGTTTAATTTAATAAAATCAATATTAACATCATTTATATTATTAATAATAAAACTATCATCAATTAAAAAAACAAAATAATTCTTTTTATCAATATCTTTAACATTATTTATTTCAACTTTAAAATCAATTCTATTATAATTAGGACTATCTATTATATTATAAGTAGCCTCATTTAAAACAACTTCATCAATTTCTTCAATACTTTCGCTTATAACTTCATCTTCTTTTGGTAATATATTATTAACTATACCTGTAGAATATAAAACAATAACACATGTACTCATAACAAAAAAAGATGAAAAGAGTTTTATAAATGGTTTATTTTTCTTATTTATTTCTACTTCAGAATTATTATTAAATTCAAGGAAATTATTAGAATTATTAAACTCATTTGTTTTATTAAATTCGGAATGATTATTATTATTCATAATATCACCTCGTTATAATATTAAAAAATTACAAATATTTAAAATTGATATTAATTCTTCTTAATTATACTATTATATTAGTGACAATCTTAATAAATAAAAAAAGTCCTTAAACTTTAAAAAGTTTAAAGACTTATTTAACCATATTAAAAGTAACCTTTATTTTACCATTTACTTCATCTTGTTTTACAAGATTCCATCCTAAATCAAGATGTTCTTTAATTATTCTATTAAGATCTTCTTTAGAGCAAAGTAACGTCTTAGCCTTAACATCTTTACTCATTGCTTTTCTTATTCTTTCATCTAGTGAATCCATAATAACCTCTTTTATAAAAAAAATAAGTCATATAGACTTATTAATTTTTAAACTGGCGTCCTGGAAGGGACTCGAACCCGCAACCTACGGCTTAGAAGGCCGTTGCTCTATCCGATTGAGCTACCAGGACATAAATATTAAATATCAAAATTGCAATAATATTATATCACTTTTTAAATTAATTGCAAGAACTTTTTATATTTAATATTTTATTTTTTAATTATACTAAATTAATAGTAATATCACCTGTAATAGTATTAATTGTATAAACAATATCTGTTGTATCTTTACTATTAAAAATATAATTATTATTATCTTTTACATACTCACCAGTAACATTTATATTACCAACATTACTAATACACTTACATGTAAATACATCATCTTTATTAAAATTTAGGGTAACAACACCAGTTGATGTATCAACATCTCCGTTTTTACAACAACTATTATTAGTTAACATTACATTACCAGATGTTGTTGCAAAATCAAACTCTTTATATATACTTCCTGTGTATTCAATAGAAGCACTTGTTGTTTTACAAATGATAGTATCACATAAACCATTCATCTTAAAAGTTCCACTTATAGAATCAACAGCAATTTTCTTAATATAATTTGCTAAAATATCAATAGTTCCACTCTTTGTATCAATATAAGTATCTTTAATAATATTAGTTTTTAAATTAATATTTGCTGAAACTGAATTAATATTTAATTTATCAATATTATTATTACTATCTAAACTAACATAACCACTTGTAACATCAATATCATATTCACTAGAATTAATATTTTTAATATCAACGTTAGAATTAATAGTATCAATTGTAATCTTACTTAATTCATAATTTGTTGGAATACTAATATATAAATCTTTTGAATCTTTATTTATATCAAATGAAGAACCATTTTTTGAAAACTTTAAAGTAAGTTTATTATCATTTAATAAATAGTGTATCTTATTTTGAACAGTATCTTCTAATTCATTTATTTCATTAAATGTAAGTTTACTTGAATCTGTTTCACAAATAACAATCTTTCCACAAACCCATTCAATTTCAAGTTCATTAATAAGACCAACTTCAGTAGTACCCGCTAAATATGAATCACCATTCTTATATTTAACAGTAACAATATCATTTTTACATCCTATTAAAAATAAACTAAATATAAATAAAATAACTAATAAAGCCTTCTTCATAATTATCCTCTTTCTTTCAATAAATCAATAGGAGATAACATACCTATAAATTCACCATCTTTTTTACCATTTGTTGTAACAAATATCATACTTACTTTTTCATGATTATGATATTCAAATAACACTTTATCTTTAATATAACTTATTTTATCATTCTCTTTAACAAATAAATAATTTTCTTCATTAAAATCAATATATTCAATTATATCTTTAAATTTAATACTTGAAGTTAAATTATCAATATTACCATCTAAGATATAATTAAAAATAGAAGCTTTAGAAAATATATAACAAATTCTATTATTTTCAATAATAGGAATATGAGTAAACTTTCTATGACTCATTGCAAGCATTGATGAAATAACATAATCATTTAATGTTTTATAATATAAATGTTTTAATTTAATACATAAATCTTTAGCATAAACAGGATGCTCTAGTAAATCAATTATAACATCTAAGACATTAATCATCTCTTTACTTACAGTGATAACAAAATTATCATTTAACTTTTCTTCGTGACTTAAGAAATTTCTTATTTCACGACAATAATCAAGTTCTCTATTATATTTATTAAATTCATTTTGTTTTAATAAATAATTAATAGCACTCTCATGTTTTGCTAAATTATATTGTTTAGTTACTATATATTCAAGTTTTTTATATTTTTCTAAAAATAATTCGTTATTATTCATTTCTTTCCTTCTTGTATATACATACTTCACTAGATGCATATACATAATTTTTTATTACTTTTAAATAGTTAATATCAACAGGTTTATAATTACCGGTAACATATTGACATACAATATATCCATTATCATTTAATAAATCATTATTATATATAAAATCTAATAATTCACTAACAATATTCATTCTATATGGAGGATCTAAGAATATAATATCAAATTTCATATTACTATCTTTAAACTTATTTAAAGCAACTTTATAATCCATGTTTAGTATTTGACAAGAATCATTTTCCTTAACTAAATCAATGTTTGCTTTTATTACCTTCATCGCTTCATAATTCTTTTCAACGATATAGCTAAAACTACAACCTCTGCTTAAAGCTTCAATAGAAAGTTGTCCGGATCCACCAAATAAATCTAATACAACTTCACCATCAAAAAACTGACCTAAAATATTAAATATAGATTCTTTCATTCTAGACATCATTGGCCTTGTATTCATACCCTCTAGTGAATATAAATTTCTATTTTTATGTTTACCCGCGATTACTCTCATAAAAACTCCTTTTAAAAATAAAAGTTAAATGACTTAGCATTTAACCTAATTTTAAATAAATCCACCTTCATCATAATCACTAAAAACTTTGTCAATATAATAGAAATCTTCTTTTTCATCATATTTAACAACAAACTTTTTATTTAATGTTTCAAATTCTGGATAATTCATTCCTTTTTCTTCAAATGTAGTATGATGCATAATGATAATATTTCCATCAAAATCACGTCCACCAAGCTCAATTGGATGCATATATCCTATAACCCAACCAACTTGATTAGAAACTAAATAATCATTACGTTTTATCTTACGACCAGCGAAATCATAAGTATA
>JAEEJT010000205.1 GCA_016282055.1 Bacilli bacterium | reverse complement strand
TTGTAGTATAATTATTATCATTTATATCAAGTAATTCTACTTTTTGTATATTTTCTTCATCAAAATCATGAATATAACTATTAGTTATATTATTAGTACTTATAATATATGATTTTTTAGTATTAATAAATGCATCAAAATCAAAATACTTCTCTTCATTATTTAATACAACAAATGTATAATCATTATAACTATTAGCAAGTTTAAATGTTTTAGAAAACTTTGAGTTTTTAATTATTATTATAGATACTATAATTAATGTTAAAACAATAAGAGATAAAAATATTAATTTTTTCTTTCTCATAGTTTTTCCTCTCTTAACTCATAAACAAATGTTTCACAATCAACAATCTCAAACTCACCTTTCTTTGTATTTATCCAACAAAAGAAATATTTACTCACTCCACTTGTAACATAACAAGTACCTGTAACAAGCATAGTAAGTTTCTTATTAGGATTAATTGTTAAAGTTAAACCTGTAGATTCTTCTTTTTGAGTCTTTGTTGCTTGAGATTTTTCATAACTTCCACTTACTTCAAGAGATGTGCCTAATTTAATCTTTTTAATTTCTCCAGTTATTTTAGATGTGACTGAACCTTTAACCTTAACACTTTTTTCTGTCATTGTTGTTTCTTTAATATCATAGGTAAACTTAACTGGACTTTTGGTCTTATTACTTCTTGAAAATATTGTTACGCCTTCATATAATGCTTCTTTTTCTTTTTGAATATATTCTGTTGACCAACCGAAAGCTTTTCGTTTTATTCTATTATAAAAAGGTTTAAAATCAACACTACTATAAGTATTAATAAGTTCTCCATCACCCGTAAATTCAATAACCTTAAAATCATCGTGGCCAGTTTTACTATATGCACTAGCACTATTTTCAATTAAAATTAAACAAATAAAACAAAATAAAAAACAAGTAAAATAAATAATAATTTTTTTCATAATATGCCTCCAGTAATATATATACAAATTACTAGAAAATTGGTTTAAAAAAAAGCAGTTTTCACTGCTTTATTTGTTTTTCATAAAATTTTCAATATCTTCTACTTCTTTAATAATATCTTTACTTAAATTAATAGAACCATTCTTTGTAATTAAAATATCATCTTCAATTCTAACTCCAATTTTTTCTTCTGGAATATATAAACCAGGTTCACAAGTAATAACCATTCCTTCAGTTAAATAAGGATTATATTTACAAGGATCATGTGTATCAAGTCCAATAGAATGACCTATAGAATGGAAATAATATTTAACTAAATCTTCATCTTTATCAATTAAACCAAGCTTTTTACATTCTTCAGTTAATAATTTTTTAGCATAATCATTGTAATCTTTTAATGTAATTCCTTCTTTTAAGAATTCAATACATTTTTTATTAACATTTAATACTGATTGATATACTTCTTTTTGTCTAGGTGTAAATTTACCATTAACAGGGAAAGTTCTAGATATATCACTAATATAAAAATCAGTACGACAACCTAAATCAAATAAAACAAGTTCATTATCATTAAGTTTTGTATTATTAGCTACATAATGAAGTGTTGCTGCATTTACTCCACCAGCAGCAATTGTCTTAAATGATACATCTTTTTGTCCATTGTTTTTAATTACAAAATCAAAGTAACTTTCAAGTTGATATTCATATAAACCTGGTTTTGATTTTTTCATTAATTCTTCAATACCAATTTTAGTAACATTAATTGATTCTTGAATCTTTTCTAGTTCTTCTTTTGTTTTAACACTTCTTAATTCTACGATAATTGGATAACAATCAATTACATTAATTAAACTATACTTTTTAATTAGTTTAGATGAAACATAATTATTCTTATATACTCTATGATTTCCAATTTTTTCAAGATTTAAATAAACTTTATCATATTTTTTAATATTTTCATCTAAGAACTTAACAAGTTCACTATTGTATTTAACATCCATTACGCCACTTAAGTTACTTGCTTCATCTTTATAAAGCTTAGCACCTACCCATTTCACTTTAACAGGATCATTTTCTTCAATAAATAATAATTCTTTAACTTTATTATTTTCTTTTATTAATACTAAATAAACTTCAGATTGATTAATTCCAGTTAAATAATAAAAACATTTATCAACTTCAAAATCATAATCCTCGTCATTTGTTTTAATTTGATTAAATCCTGATAAAATAATAGTCATTGAATTATCTTCAATTTTATCAAAATATCTTTTTCTATTATTTATATAAAATTCTTTTGTCATATTTACCTCTATTTTAATTTTTCTACAATACTCATAATATAATCTTTAATAATATTAATCTTATTGAATGCACTCTCTTTTGTTTTACCATTACATGAAAAATATATTTTCATTTTAGGTTCTGTTCCACTTGGTCTCAAAACAAAGAATGAATTATCATCAAGAATATATTTTAAAACATTAGATTTTTCTAAATCAATATCATACTTTGTATTAGTATCATAATTAATACCATAACTTAATAAATAATCTTCTTTAGTTTTAATATTAACATTTTCTATTTTTACTTCACTATTTCTAAAATAATCAAGGATATTATTAATAGTTTCTTTACCTTTAATTCCTTCTAAATAAATATTTTCAAGTTTATCGATAAAATATCCATATTCTTTATATAATTCTTCTAATCTATCAATTAAAGTCTTATTTTGATTCTTATAGAAACATGCCATTTCACTACATAAATGAAGAGCTTGCAATGAATCTTTATCACGTGTAAAATCACTTATAACATATCCATAACTTTCTTCATAACCAAAGAAAAACTCTTTATCAGTTTCTTTTTCTAGTTTATTACACCAAGAACCAATATATTTAAATCCAGTTAGTGTTGAAATAACTTTCATATTATGTTTTTTAGCAATAGTACTTCCAAAATTACTTGTTACAATTGTATCAAAAACATAACCTTGTTTATTAATCTTCTTATAATTACATAAATAATCAATTAATAAAGCTCCTGTTTGATTTCCAGTAAGTAAAATAAATTCATTATTATGTTTACAAGCAAGACCTACTCTATCAGCATCAGGATCTGTTGCTATACAAATATCACAATTATTGTCTTTAGCATATTTTATTGCTAAGTTAAAACTATCTTTATCTTCTGGGTTTGGTAGTTTAACTGTTGAAAACTTTGAATCAGGTATCATTTGTTCTTTAACAGTAACATAATTATATCCTAATTCTTTTAATAATTTTTCACCAAGATATGCACTAGTTCCATGTAAAGGAGTAAATACTACTTTAAAATTATCTTTATTAACATTATTTACTTTAATGCTTTTAACATTTTCTAAATATTTACTATCAACTTCACTATTAACATATTCAATTAAACCCTGACTTAATAAACTATCAAAATCTTTTGCTTCAATTTCAAACAAATTAATATCATCATTAAAATATTTTGTAATGTTTTTAACTTCATCAGGTAATAATTGACATCCAGTTTCATCATATACTTTAAATCCATTATATTTAGAAGGATTATGACTTGCTGTAATTACAATTCCACCATTACATTTTTTATATCTAACACAGAAACTAAGTTCTGGAGTTGGAGTTATTTTATCAAATAAATATACTTTGATATTCATTGTTGCTAAAACTTTACTAGCTTCTTTAGCAAAATCTAGTGAATTGAATCTAGAATCATATGCAATAGCAACTTTTAAATCATCTTTATATTTAGTTTTTAAGTATAAACCAAATGAATAACTAGCAAGTCTAATAGTATAAATATTCATTCTATTAATACCAGGACCCATTACTCCTCTCATACCACCAGTACCAAACTCTAACATTGTATAAAATGCTTCTTGTAATTCATTTTCATCCATTTTATCGAGTTCTTCTTTTAGTGATGGTAAAAGATTAGTATATTCTTTCCATTTTTTTATTTCACCACTTATATTAATCATATATTTCTCCTATAAAATCAGTATCATAAGTTATAACAAGGTTATAATTATAATCTTTAAATGCTTTTTTTATTTCATAATCAACTTCGTTTATTTCCATTTTAAAACCAAATGGTATTACAACATCAAATATTACATTAGTATGTGTTTCACAATTAACTAATCTTAAATCATGAAACTTGATATTACCAATATTTTTTAAAACTTCTTCTAATTTTACTCTTATTTCATTTAGTTTTTCATCACCTAAATCAATAGGATCCATATGAATTACTAAATTAATACCAAGTTCATTTAAAAAGTATGATTCAATATTATCAATAATATTATGACAATATGTAAAATCTTTACTTCCATCTATTTCAGCGTGAACTGTAATAAACTTCTTTTTCTCTCCATAATTATGGATAACCATATCATGTATACCAACAATCTCATCATAACTTAAGATTTTTTCTCTTACTTCTTTAACAAATTCTTTATTTGGTACTTGTCCAACAAGGGGAGATATTGTTTCTTTTACTAATTTACATCCATTTACTATAATAATTAAAGATACAATTATACCTAAAGTACCATCAATCCAACTATTAGGATAGAATTTAGAAACCACAGAAGCTATTAAAACAAATAATGTTGATACAACGTCTAAAATACTATCAGTAAAGTTAGCAAACAATGTTTTAGAGCTTATTTTAATGCTATATTTAAGGTATACTAGACTTTGAATGATTTTTCCAATAAGTGATAATACAAGAATTAAAATTACTACAGAGTAAATATTAGCCTCAATTAATAATACACTATTATCAAATAGTTTATTAATTGATGATTCAAGTAATAAAGCTCCAATACCAATAATAATAATCGATACAATTAATCCACTAATATACTCCATTCTTTCATATCCAAAAGGATGAGATTTAGTTGGTTTCTTACTGCTTAACTTAAAACCAATTAAAGTTATTAAACTAGATAAAGCATCTCCTAAATTATTAACTCCATCTGTTGTAATAGCAATGCTTCCAACAAAAAATCCCGTAATAATTTTCATGCATGAAATAATTACATTAGTAATAATACCAAATATTCCACACATAACACCATATTTTAGTCTTACAACTTCATTATCAATATTTTTATAATCTTTTATAAATAATTTAGCTAATATATCCACGTTATCACCTTATTAATATATTATAAAACAATTTAATAAAATAGTCAAAATAAAAGTCCCTATAAGGGACTTATTAATTAAAACTTTCTCTTTCTTAAAATAATTACTCCAGCAAGTAAAACAAAATGTGTTAAGACAGTCATAGCATTATTACAACCTTTCTTTTTCTTGCTTTCAGTTTTTTCTTCAATCTTTTCAAAAGATTCAGTTAAAACATAATCTTTTAATTCAAATTCATTAACTAAAACATCATTATCAGTAAATCCCAAGAAAGTATAACCATCTTTTGTTGGAGTTGGTAAAGTAATATCACTTACTTGAGTAAAATAAATTGTTTCATAACTTGTATTAGTAAATTCTATTTTATAAATCTTATCCCATTTGGCAACAAGATTATAATCTCTAACTTCACTAATGCTCTCTACTAAAGTATCATTTTCATACCAACCTTTAAATACATATCCTTCTTTAAATGGATCTTCTACCATTTGTACTTCTTCTAATGATTTAAATTCTATTTTTTTAATACTAGTTTCGTTTTTACTATCAAAAGTTACAGTATTATGTTCAATATTATCACCATAGAAAACTTGTTCATAACTTATCTCAGTATCATCATTTAATAATAACTTTATCTCAATTTCATTTGAAGAATATTTATTTAAATAACTAGAATTAATAATATATCGACGTGCAGTCTTATCGATAGAGATTAAAAACTTTCCATTACAATAAAGATTCATTGCCTTTACTCTATCATCTAATCTTGGAATCATCTTTATAGTACAACCATTAGCATCACTTACAACTTCTAAATTATTAATATCACCATAATATAAATCAAATGTTGAAAAATCATAATCAAAAGATCCAGTAGTTCCATCTTTCATTGTATAATTAAATGTACATTCATAATTAGTATCAATAGTAAGATTAGAAAGATTAAATGAATTATATCCTAATGAATAAACACAACCACTACATAACTCAGTAGGATTTTCTCCTTTTGTTGTTAAATTAAATGATGTTAGATTACCATAAACCATATTAGGCAAAGTTAAAGTAGCTTTAGTTCTATCACCATTAACAGGTTTTGTTTTTATTGATTTTTTAAGTATATTTTCATTAAATTTTGCTATTTCACTTGATATACAACGTTTAGGTGAAATATTAACCGTATCAACAACAGCATTATTATAATCATATGTTTTAATAGAAATTCCATAACGACTAACAGTAACTTTACTAGTCATGGCTTTATTTGCTTCATATTTAGTCATATTAGCTACAGCATACATTTCAATATATGTTGTTCCACTACCAGTACTCTTTTTATAATTATAGTAATTATTATAAATCTTATAAACATGTTCATCACCAAACAAGCATAAATCAACTCCATACTTATCAAATAATGGTGTAAATTCTCTACTTGTTGCTGCTTGATTTGTACTTTGAGGATTTGCATGAACACAAGTAATAATCCATTGACAAGTATTATTCTTTAAAGTTTGTTCAAGCCAATCTAATTGTTTTTGTTTATTTTCACTACTTCCTAAGAATACAAATAATGTATCATCATATTTAAACCAAAAAGTTGTCTCACTAAATACCTGATTACAACCATTTTTAGGATT
Organism: Bacilli bacterium; assembly: GCA_016282055.1. Lineage (GTDB taxonomy): Bacteria > Bacillota_I > Bacilli_A > ML615J-28 > CAG-698 > CAG-698. The sequence continues at coordinate 2,853 of JAEEJT010000205.1, read as the reverse complement.
GTTATACATAACAGAATAGAATCTACCATCTACAGTTGATGATGAAGCAAGAGAGTTATTGTATTCATGATTACCAATAACGGACATAAAAACAGTCTCATTAATTAAATCATTATTCCAAAGAATACTCCAAAAATCTCCTTCAGCACCATGTTCAACCATATCACCACCACCTAGTACAAAATCTATAGGTGTGTTTTCATCTTTTCCAGCATCAAAAATATTTTTATATATTTTATTATAATAAACCCATTTGCTATTACTTGTTGATTCAGCACCATATACTTGTGTATCATTGCAATATCCAAATGTATATGTCTTGTTACCAGTTGGAGCAGTCTTAAACTTACATACTTTAGACTTTGTAATTCCATCAGTAACATAATATAAATATTCTGTATCAGGAGTTAATCCTTCAATATTTGCTTCACATTCATATGAAACACTAGGATAACCAGTATATACAATTTCAGAATGAGTTTCTCTAGTAGTAACTGGAGGAGTATCAAAATCAATCATTGTGCATGTTGGTGTAACCATAATTTCATTACTAAACTCAGTATCAGTTGCTAAAGTATACATAACATATGTATTAGTTTGTTCAGAATGGTAATTTATACCAATTTGAGTTGAAGCATCTTCACCAAATTGACTACTAATAAAATAAGCCATTCCACTTCTTACAAATTGTGCTTTCACACTAAATGACATTGTAAATATGAAAATAAAAAACAAAATAAACAATGTCAAAATCTTTGAAAATTTTCTCATAAAAGTCCTTTCTTCTTTTAACGTCTGAAAACGTATTCATACATTAGCATTATATACCTTATCTTTTAAAATATCAATAAAAAGTATAAAAAAAATTGCAATTAAAAAATTGCAATTAATTTTTAAATATATACCCAGAAAGCCGTAGTCGGGGAAAACCCCATTTTTAATGTGTGAAAGCATAAAGCTCCACGGTGGGTTTCACTTATTGCATATTATTGGGATTCTTGTTACCAAGCATTCGACGCCTAATATACCTTAAAACCCTATTCAAAATTGTTCGCTTCGCATCTATAAAAAGTCCGCAAACTTCCCAGGCAACTTTATTATACCTTATTTTTTAAAAATAGTCAAATCAATACCAATCTTTAAATTGACTTTATTAGCTAATTGAAGTACAATTCTTATAGAGGTATTTTTATGGAAGATTATATAACATCACAACATAGATATTATACATTTAACTATTATTTACAAAAAAAATATAACCATAAAGTTTTTAAAGTGGCATTAAATGGTAACTTCTCCTGTCCAAATAGAGATGGTACTATAAGTAAAAATGGTTGTATATTTTGTAGTCCTAGTGGATCGGGTGATTTTGCTGGAAATAAAAATGATAGTTTAGAAACACAATTTAAAATGGTAAAAGACATTATTGAGTTAAAATGGCCTAATTCATATTATATTGTTTATTTTCAAGCTAATACTAATACTTATAAACCATTAAATGAATTAAAAGAACTTTTTGAAAAAGCAATAAATCTTGATCCAAAAATAAAAGCAATATCTATAGCAACTAGACCTGATTGTTTAGATGATGAAAAAATAGAATATTTATCAGAACTAAATAAGAAAATTCCTGTAATGATAGAACTTGGACTTCAAACAAGTAATGATAAAACAGCATTACTTATTAATAGAGGTTATAAAACAGAGCTTATTAAAGATATTTGTTTTAAACTTAATAAAGCAAACATTGAGACAATAATTCATATTATTAATGGCTTACCTTTTGAAACTAAAGATGATATGTATAATACATTAAACTTTGTTAATAGTTTAAATATTCAAGGAATAAAAATACATTCACTATTTGTTTTAAAAAATACAGAACTAGCTAGAATGTATAATAATCATGAATTTGACATGCAATCATTTGAAGATTACATAGAAGTAACATCAAATCAAATAGCAATGCTTAAAAAAGATATTGTTGTACATAGAATTAGTGGAGATCCACCCAAAGAGTTATTTATTGCCCCAACGTGGTCTTTAAAAAAATTTGTTGTGATGAATGAAATAGATAAGTATATGAAAAAACATAATCTTTATCAAGGATCATTATATAATTAAAAATAAAATCTTTACTTTTTAGGTAAATAAAAGTAAAGATTTTTAGTTTTATAAGTAAAGAAATATTAATAGATAATAAAAAAAGTGGCTTTAAACCACTTTTTAAAAACATTTTTTTCTTTTCTTTTTACAGTTTTCTTCATTTCCACAATGGTAACAAACTTCATTATCAGATTGAATACCATTAAAATAATCTAATATATTTTGTAATGTAACTTGAGCAATATTATCTAAAGCTTCATTTGTTAGGAATGCTTGATGAGATGTAATTAATACATTAGGCATTGCAATAAGTTGAAGCAAAGTAGCATCATCCATAATGTGATTAGATTTATCATTAAAGAAAATATCACTTTCTTCTTCATAAACATCTAAACATGCTCCACCTACAAGTCTCATCTTTATAGCTTCAAGTAGACTTTGTGAATCTATTAATGCTCCACGTGAAGTATTAATAATAATTACTCCTTTTTTACATAAACTTAAACTATCTTTATTTAGTAAATGATAAGATTCTTCTGTTAATGGACAATGTAAACTAATTATATCTGATTGTTTTAAAACTTCATCTAATGGTAAATATGTAACATTATCTAAAGGTTGAGGATATTTATCATAAGCAACTACTTTCATTCCATAACCTAAAGCAATATTAATAAAACATCTACCAATTTTTCCTGTACCAATAACTCCTACAGTTTTACCATATAAATCCATACCAGTTAAATC
>JAEEJT010000204.1 GCA_016282055.1 Bacilli bacterium | reverse complement strand
TTCATCGTAACTAAAAACATCACCTAAAGATAACATAGGATTTTTAAATGTTATCTTTTGTAATTCTGTTTCTAAGAAATCACCAACCTTTTTCGTTGGTGAATTTTCTAATACAAACTCAGGATATTTCTTTTCTAATTCTTCAAGTTCTCTCATTAAACTATCATATTCAAAATCAGAAACAGTTGGAGAATCATATATGTAATATTCTTCGTTATATCTATTTAATTCATTAACTAATTGTATAATTCTATTTTTAGGATCCATATTAACACCCTATTTCTTAGATATTGAAGGATGAGATAAAAGTAGAGATTTTGTTGTTTTTAAACTATCAAAGAAAATAGTACCAATTCCATTATCAATAGATAATATCATTCCTTGTCCAAACTTAGTATGAATAATAATATCTCCTGTTTTATATAATGGTTTATTTTCTATTTGTTTTTTATCAAATCCATCATATTTATTATTTATTGTTTTTATTTTTTCACTTGTATCAATATACTTATTGTCAACACCCAAAGCTTCATTAAAGAATCTAGACTCTTTATTAACAAAATTAAAGCCATATAATAATCTTCTTTTAGCATATGTTAAATATAGTTTATTCTTAGCTCGTGTCATAGCAACATAAGCTATTCTTCTTTCTTCTTCAAGTGATTTAGAATACATTGTATCTTCTTCTTTAGGAAATAATCCTTCTTCAAGACCACATACAAATACAGTATCAAACTCAAGACCTTTTATAGAATGAATTGTTGAAACAGTAACTCCATCTGAATTATCACTTTGGTTACGTTTATAACTATCATTAAGCATAGCATCATCAATAACACGTTCTAATAATTTAATCTTATCTTTATCAACTGATTCTTCCTCAATATGAAGCAATACAGATCTAAACTCTTTTACATTATCAATTCTATCTTTTGCTTCTTCTTCACTAAATTCTTCTTTAAGATATTTAATATATTCTATTTCATCAATTAAACTATCAAAACAATCACAAAGATTATATTCTCTTATATCATTTGAAAATCTCCAAATAGTATCTTTAAAACTAATAAGTTTATCATATTTACTATTAGGAATAATATCTTTACTTTTTTCAATTGCTTCTAAGTAATTAATATTATTATCTAATCGAATATTTTCAATTTTTTCAATTGTAGCAAGACCAATACCACGGTTAGGAGTATTAACAATACGTTTAAAAGAAAATGTGTCATCATAATTTAACATTAATTTAAAATAAGCTAAAATATCTTTAACTTCTTTTCTTTTCATATAAGATACTCCACCATAAACTTTATATGGAATATGCTTATTAATAAGTTCCCTTTCAATATTACGTAGTAATACACTATTACGATATAATATAGCAAAATCTTTATATGAAGTTAATCCAACATGAAGTTTAGATATCTCACTAGCAATAAACATTGCTTCATCAATTTGATCAATTGCCTTATAACTAACAACATCATCGCTTTCACCTAAAATATCACTAAATAGATTTTTGCTTTCTCTATCTTGATTATATGATATAAGTCTATTAGTACAATCTAATATAGATTGTCTAGATCTATAGTTTTGACGTAATGTATAAGAAGAATAGTTTTCAAAATCTTCTTTAAACATTCTTATATTTTCATAGTTTGCACCACGAAAACCATATATACTTTGGTCATCATCACCAACAACAAATATATTTTTATATTTTCCAGAAAGTAATTTTAATATCTTATATTGAATCAAATTTGTATCTTGAAATTCATCGCATAAAATATATTTAAACTTTTCTTGATATAACTCTAATGTTTCTTTAGATAAAGTAAATAATTCATACAATTTAATTAATAAGTCTTCAAAATCAATTAAATTAAATTCTTTTAGTTTACTATTGTAACAATCAAAAACTTTTTTATCAATATCAAAACCAGGACTAGTCATAAAACATTTATTATGTTTAATAATAGCTTGGTATTTCTTATTTTGTTTCTTTTGATATCCTAATTCTTCTAATACTTCATTAATTACAGTTATTTGATCATCTTCATCAATAATTGTAAAATTAGTTTTATATCCTATTTTATCTATATGTTGTCTTAATATACTAGCACATAGTGAATGAAAAGTAGTAATTGTTAAATTTCTTGAATCAACATCAATATAAGCTTTAATTCTTTCTTTCATTACATTCGTTGCTTTATTTGTAAAAGTAATAGCAAGAATATTATAAGGATTAATATGATGATTAACAATCATATTAATAATTCTATATGTAAGTGTACGTGTTTTACCACTTCCAGCTCCAGCAAAAACAATGACAGGTCCATCAATACATTCTGCAGCTAGTGATTGTTCATCATTTAATCCTTCAATCATATTTAACTCCTATTTAATAGATGATTTTAATGGGACAATACAGTTAAATACTAACATATCATTATTAGATTCTTTATCACAACAATAATAACCATCACGAACAAATTGGAACTTATCCTCAACATTAAAGTTATTATCGTAGTTTTCAACGAATCCTTCTAATACATTCCAACTATTAGGATTTACTCTTTCAGTAATATCTAAAGAATCATCATCATTTGTGATAAGTGGTTCAAACATATTAAACTTAGCTTTTCTTGCTGTAGTTGCTTCAACGAAATGAATTGTACCATTTGGTTTTCTTTCATCAAATCCAGTACCACTCTTAGTTTTCACATCATATGTACATAATACTTCTACAATATTACCATTATCATCAAATTTAACTTCATTAGCTTTAATAAAATAAGCATGCATTAATCTAACTTCAAGTCCTAAAGCTAAACGTTTATAATGCTTATTTGGTTTTTCTAATACAAAATCATCTTGTTCAATATAAATATGTTTACCAAAAGCAATCTTTCTTGAACCAAGTTCAGGATTTTCTTGATTATTTAAGCAATCAACATATTCAACTTCTTCACTAGGATAATTTGTAATAGTTACCTTTAAAGGATTTTTAACAGCCATAATTCTATTTGTTGAAAGTTTTAAATCTTCTCTTAAACAAGAATCAAGATTACTACTATCAACAGTAATATTAGTTCTTGATAAACCAGCATCATTAATAAACTTTTTAATAGCGTTAGCTGTATATCCCCTTCTTCTAAGACCAACTAAAGTAGGCATTCTAGGATCATCATATCCAGTAACTTTTCCACTTTCAACAAGTTGTCTTAAATATCTTTTACTCATAATAGTATTAGTAATATTTAATCTACCAAATTCAATTTGTTTTGGTACATTTACCATTTCACATTTTTCAATAACCCAATCATACAAAGGTCTATGATTATCATACTCTAAACTACATAAAGAATGAGTAATACCTTCAATAGAATCTTGAATTGGATGAGCAAAATCATACATAGGATAAATACACCATTTATTACCTTGTCTATGGTGTTTTATATTAAGTATTCTATAGAATACTGGATCACGCATGTTAATATTAGGACTAGACATATCAATTTTAGCTCTTAATGTCTTTTCTCCTTCTTTGTACATACCATTTTTCATGTTTTCGAATAACTCTAGGTTTTCTTCGACACTTCTATTTCTCCAAGGACTTTCTTTACCAGGATTATTAAAATCACCACGATACTCTACCATTTGTTCTGGTGTTAGATCATCAACGTAAGCTAGACCTTTTTTAATAAGTTTAATAGCAAGTTCATATTGCTTATCAAAATAATCACTACCATAAAAAATATTAGCTGGATGAAATCCTAACCATTCAATATCTTTAATAATAGCGTCAACAAACTCACTATCTTCTTTTGCTGGATTTGTATCATCAAATCTAAGGTTAGTATATCCACCAAACATATTAGCCATTTCAAAATCAGTTACTAATGCTCTAGCATGACCTATATGTAAGTATGCATTAGGCTCTGGTGGAAATCTTGTAATAACCTTTTTACAAAGTCCACTTTCAACATCACTTTTAATTCTATCTTTTAAGAAATTTGTACTTTCGTTCATATATTTACCTTTTCACTTCTAATAATTTAATATTTTTAGCATCGCAATATTTACTAAATAATTCTATTGCTTTATTTAAATCACGATTCTTATTATCTATACCAAAAGATATTATAAATACTAATACTTTTTTAGTACTATCAGTAATAGATGTTCTTATTGTATCACTCGTTGTAGAACCAAATGGACTAGTGTTATCTTCATAAAGAGGGATATTTGTTATATTAATTAAACCTCTTCCAATACCATAATATTCATCAGTTTCTTTACCTAAACGAATTAATATATCTCCATCTATCTTATCATAATCAAGTACTGCTGTACTTCTCATACAATCAAGACTTAATACATTTCCTATATCAACAAGATTATTTATGATATATAATTCATTACCTTTTATGATTCTACGAAACAATGATTCAACAGCAAGTCGATATCTACTAGGATCTTTACCAAACTTTTTATAACTATCTCTTGCCTCTTTAATAAGAGGAATATTCAATAATTCCTCTAAAGAATATTCCTCGTTAATTTTCTTTTCATATTGTTTTATTAAGTTTTTAATATCATCACTTGTTTCTTTACACTCTGCTTCAAAATATAAAGCAGTAACATCAAAACAAGGAACAATATCTAAAATACTTTTATCAATCTTTATATTCATTTATTTAATGCCTTAATTTGTTCTTTAAGTTCATCTGCTTTTGATGCAAATACTTTTCTTTTATCTTTAAGTTCTTCAATACTCTTAATTAAATTCTTATAGAAAAGTACTTTTTCATTATTCTCATAATTTTGAATAATACCATCAAGATAACTAATCTTTTCATTATCATCATTAATGATTAATTCAAATCTTTGTTTGTTTTCATTTGTCATCTTGGATTTCTTATCATTAATGTTATAAAGAATAATTTCTTTTTCATTAAAAGCATTTAAATAAGCAGAAACTTCAGGATCAACAGTTCTTAAAACTTCTTCAACACATGTTCTTTCTTCAAGGCATGTATCAATTTTACTAAGTTTTCCACAAACCTTAGCAAAAGCTTTTTGAAGTTCATCAGTACTTACATTTATCTCAGCTTGTTTAATATCTTTAATTTGTTCATATATTTGATTTAAATTATTAAGTTCATTAAGTAAGTTATCACGTTCTTCAATAGATTCTTTATAATTCTCATCATTTTCAACTTTTTCATCTTTAAGTTTCTTTAAATATAAAGAAATTAAATTAGTTTCAAGTTCATTAAACTCATTAGCTTTTTCTTCAGAGAATGATAAAATCTTTTTATATCTACTACATAACTTTTTAAACTCTTCATCATATATACTAACATCAACAGATAAAGCATCACATTCAGCATACATTCTAGATCTAATACTTAATTGTTCATCTTTTTCAGCATATGATAATCTTTGAGTCTTAATATTTTCATCAAATGCACTAATTTCTTCCTTCTTACTAGCAAGACTTCTTTTCTTAGTAAGTAAGTTTTCTTCAGTTTGTTTAATTTGATTAGATAATATTACAAGTTCATCATTTGCATTCTTTACAAATTCATTTCTACTATCTCTAATAGAATTAATTTGTTTTTTAAATTCAATTGCAACAATATCTTCTTCACTTAAACTATTAAGTTCATCCTCAACAATTTTAATTTGAGCATCTTTTTCAGCAATTCTTTCATTTAATAGTTTTATACGTAATAAGATATCACCTTTACTAACAATATCTTTTACTAAATCACTATTAATATCAATAGGAGTTGCTTCTTTCTTAACAGCTTCTTCTTTAACCTCATTACTTACTTCAACTACTTTATTATTCTTTAATTTTTCATTTTCAGCTTTTAACTCATCAATTTTCTTCAATAATTCAGCTTCAGTAGTTTTAGATGCAATAGAGTTTGTAAGAATTGTAAGTTCAGATATCTTATCATTTAACTCAGCATTAGTTTTATTTATAACTTCATCTTTTTCAGATAATTGTTTTGTTAATAATTCAATTTGCTCTTTTAAGTTAGCTTCTTCATTATTATCATTACTTACTTCAACATCATCATCAACACTAACCTTTTGAAGTTTAGTAATAATATCATTATCTTTCTTCTCAATAGGAGTTTCATTTAACTTCTTCTGAGCTTCCATCTTCTTTCTTAATATTTCAACATGATCAAGTGGTTTATCATTTTCTTTATCTTTAACTTCTTTATTATCATGTTTAACAATATCTTCTAAAGATTTCTTCTTTTCCGGTTCAATAATAATCTTTTTACTTAAACTATCATCTTTCTTAACAATAGTTTTAGGTTTAGTTTGTTTTTCTTTTGCTAGCTTTTCCTTTTCTTTAGCTTTTTCTTTAGAAAGACGTTCTTTTTGTTTTGCTTTCTCTTTTTCTTTAGCTAATCTTTCTTTCTCTTTTTGTTTTTCTTTTTCCTTAGCTAAACGTTCTTTCTCTTTTGCTTTCTCTTTTTCTCTTGCTAGTTTTTCTTTCTCTTTTTGCTTTTCTTTCTCTTTAGCTAATTTTTCTTTCTCTTTAGCTTTAGCTTTTTCTTTAGCAAGACGTTCTTTTTCTTTTAACTTTTCTTTTTCGGCATCAGTTAACTTCTTAACAGCTGGTTTTTTAGTTTCTTTTTGTAATTCTTCTTTGTTTTGTTCCATTTTAAATTCCTAATTATCCTTTCAATTAAATAATAAAATGATTGTTTTAACCAATAAAAATACATTTAAACCAACCATTAATAAATACATTAAAGATACAATAAGTTTATTAGTTCTACGTATCTTAATAATCTTAATACCAACTTTTTCAATATCGTCATTAATTTCAAGTAAAGAATAGTAATTAATCTTTAATGACCAAATAGCATTCATATCATAACAAGGGAAATATAATGTATGAGAATGTATTGCCCTTTTATAATACATATAAAGTTTTCTATAACCTTTTTTAAACTCTTTTATTGATTTTTTATAATTTGTATTAAACCTTGCAAAGATATTTTTTTGTCTATGCACTTTAAACATAAAAGAATTTAAAAACAAAAACTTATAAAGTAAATATATAATAGTTAAGCAAACAGATATTATAAATATAGGTAACATTTTACTACTATAAATACTTAACTTATTATAAACTCCTTTTAAGAAAGTTTTTGAAAATAAATTCCATTTAAAGAAATCATAAAATAAAGTAAATATTAGATTAAATATAATAACAATAAAAGCTATTATTTTTAAAAAGTTATTAACCCTAACTTTTTTAACTAAACTAAAATTTGTTTCAGTTTGAATCTTTTTAAGTTTAATATTCGATAATGTCTCTAAATAATCATTCTTAGAATTATTAACGAACTTTTTAAATTCATGCCATCTTCTAAATTTACTTATATTTTCATTACGAATAACACTTCTAAGATAAACAACTTTTTTCTTCTTAAATAGACCAGGTTTATAAAAAGTAGCAAAATCCTCAATAGACATTAATATATGCTCTTTATTACGATATAAGAATGGATTAGTCATTGCATCATGATTATCCATTGCATAATCCTCAAGAGTAAATAAAATAGTCTTTTTGACAGTATTACCTTTAAGATCTTTTTCAAATATGTACTCTTTTTTATTCGGTCTAAATCTAAAGTTACTCATTTATTTCATCCTTATTAAAACCATTATAGCACAAAAGAGGTCTATTTTCAATACAACACAAAAATAAATTATATTTGTATAAATTTTATAAAAAATTACATTTTAAATTATTAAATAAAAATATCCTAAATAAAAACGATCTAACAGTATTAAAATATTTTGTTCTTGATAATAATTTCTTACTTCTTTTAAAATATATATAAATTTAAAAATTAGATATCTATTTTCTTCTATAATCTATTTTTATATACAAAATGAATGTGTAATAATATAAATAGCATTTATAATATATCTTAAATTTTGGGCATAAAAAATAGGTTAGTATTAAACTAACCTATTAGTTATTAATATTCAACAAGTTGACCTGCATATGCTTTCCAAGCATCACTTGCAAGATAAGAATCCATACTTCCTTTAGGAATATAAATCTTACAAGTTTTATTTAATGCAAAAGAAACAGAACCATCAATTTTAATGGTTGTTGGGTTTGTTGCTTTTAATGTTAATTTTTCTAACTTATCAAGTCTATTAAAAGCATCACTAGATATCTTACATAAAACATCTGGAGTTGATACTGTAATAGTAACTTGACAATTATTATTAGGATTTGTCTTTTGACAAGCTGTAATAGTAACAGTTCCAGCATTTCTTGCTGTAAGTTTACCAGTAGAAGCATCAATTGATGCAACACCTGTATCACTTACACTCCATTCTAATACTATAGAATCATCATCTGTAGTTAATATCATAATATCACCAACAAGTAAGTTTCTAGCATTATTAATATTAATAACACCAGTAGAAACACTAGGAATAATATCATAACTTACATTATTTGTTTCATGTTCAAATACAACTTCTTTAATACTCTTGCATCCAGAAAATGCCATTCTATCAATATAATTAACAGAAGATGGAATATCTAGACTTTGAAGTTTAACACATTGATAGAAAGCATATTTACCAATAGTTTCAACAGTTGCAGGAATTTTTACACTAGTCATTTTACTACTTCTAAGTGTAAAACATAAAATCTTATTATATTTAAAGCATGCATATTCAGCAATTTCAGTAACAGGTTTATTATTAATAGTTTCAGGAATAACTAAATCTTTTACATTATTGTTTTGAGAAATGTAAATTACTTTATCTTCTTCTTCACGATAACTATAATCTTTTTCTGTCATATATACTTTTTGATCATAATATGTATTACTCTTATTACCAAGATTATTAGAATCAACTAATTCAACTGGAGTACAGAAGAATATACCATTAGCATTTTCATAATAGTATAATTCAAAACTTCCTTTTTCTTTTCCAGATGTTGTTGTAATCTCAGCCTCAACATTGGCATGATAATATGCAACTCTCATAGTTTGACTAGAAAAATCACAGCAAATATCTTCTTCATACTTTAAAGTCTTAACTTTCTTTAAATCATTAAGATAAGTATTATCTGAAATAAATGTTTCATAGTTAGTAGCTTCAGTCTTCTTATCATAGAAAGTTTCAGCAACTTGTGTAATATTGCCTTTATTAACAGCTTTGACATAATTACTCCATACTTTGTATGAATTACCTTTGCCACAGCCAACAAGTACAAATGCACATAATATAATTACTAGAAAACCTATTAATCTTTTCTTCATATTATCCTCCAATGTATAACAACTACTATATTATACCTTAAAAAATACATTTTTACAATATAAAATTATTTACAAATTATATAATTTAGTTATTTTCCTCAAGATATTTAAAATAACCGGCAACAGCAATCATCGCCGCATTATCAGTACAATAAACCATCTTAGGGAAACATACCTCAATTCCCTTTTCACTAGCTTCAGTCATTAAAGTTTCTCTTAAACCTCTATTAGCAGCAACACCACCAGCAATAACAACCTGTTTAACATTATACTCAAGACAAGCTTTGATTGTCTTATCAGTTAAAACTCTAACGACACTATTTTGAAATGAACTTGCTAAATTCTTTAAATCAAGTTCTTCATGTTTCATTTTAGCTTTATTACTTAAATTTAAAACAGCACTCTTTAAACCACTAAAGCTAAAGTCATAACTATCTTTATTAACATATGGAATTGGTAAATCATAAGTAGGAGATCCTTCATGAGCAAGTTTATCAACTTTAGCTCCAGCAGGATACTCAAGATTCATAACTCTACCAACTTTATCATAACTTTCACCAACCGCATCATCTAATGTTTCACCTAAAACAGTAAAATCATAATGTTTTTTCATTAAGACGAGTTCAGTATGACCACCACTTACAACTAAAGCTATCATTGGAAACTTAAAGTCATGTTCGATGTAATTAGCATAAATATGACCTACTATATGATCTACTTCAATTAGTTTTTTATTAAAACATAGAGCAAATGTTTTTGCAGCATTAATGCCAACAAGTAAAGATCCTATTAAACCGGGATGAGTTGTAACACATACTAAATCAATATCTTCAGGTTTACATCCTGCTTCTTTAAAACATTCACTAAAAACATATGTAATCTTTCTTAAATGATGACGACTAGCAACTTCTGGTACAACACCACCATATAATTTATGTATATCTATTTGAGTGTATATTGTATTAGCTAATACCTCTTTACCATCTCTTACAATACTTACACTTGTTTCATCACAACTAGTTTCAACACCTAAAACAAGCATTATTTTACCTCCAAAATCATTACTAAAGCATCTTCTTTATTGCTATAGTATTCTTTTCTTGTATGAGAATACTTAAAACCAAACTTATTATAAAGTTTAATAGCATTCTCATTAGAACTTCTAACTTCTAAACTAATATTAGGAACATTACTCATCTTAACAAGATTAATAACAAAATCAAGCATAATAGATCCATATCCTTGATGTTGATATTCTTTGTCAACTAAAAAGTTAATAATCTCACTATGACCTTCTTCAATCCAAGTTCCAATATAACCTTTAATTTCATCATCAATCTCTAGAATAAAATAATATGCATAAGGATTAAGTTTTAACTCACTATATAACATATCATATCCTAAAGACTCTTTGAAGATATCTTCTTCAAGTTTAATAATAGTGTTAATATCTTCAATTTCCATTTGTCTTATATTATATTTCATGAATTTGCCTTTCTTAAATAGTTAGGAACTAAATCATGAATATTATCAACTAAAACCATTTGTTTTTTAATTTCTTCTTCGTTAATTAAATAATTATCTTGATTTATAACTTTAGCATTATATTTACTAACTAAATCATTAAATTCACAATCAGTAATAAATTTATCATCTTCAAGAATATTTACATTACCATTCTTAACTTCAACAACTTTACAGTAACAATAATCTTTCTTAGCAACATTATAGATAGCATATATTCCATCTTTATCAAAATAACCACTACTAACAAAACTTAAACTAGAAATAACATAAAGATTTTTATTAAGTAAATAACTGATCATTTTACCAACAGTCATACCAACTCTTAAACCAGTATAACTACCAGGCCCATATCCTAAAATAACATTATCAAAATCTTTTACTTCAAGGTTATTTGTTTTTAACCCTTCTTCAATAACATTAATAATATTTTCACTATGATTATTATGACTTAAAATATTACTAAAATATATTCTTTCTTTATTTGTATCATCATAAAATGATACAAATAGATTATTCGTAGAAGTATCAATTAATATACTTTTCATAACTTATCTATAATCCTTTCATACTCGTTATTTCCTTCAATAATTACTTTACGAGAATTATCTTTATTAATAAGGATATTTATTTTCATATGATTATCTTTAATCATACCTTCAATATTACCAGCCCACTCAATAACACATACTCCACCATTTTGAAAATACTCTTCAAGATAGTCATCTCCACTATTCTCATCAATACGATATACATCCATATGATATAAAGTAAGTCTACCTTCATATATTTTCATAATAGTAAACGTTGGTGAGTTAATAACTCTTTTAATATCAAGACCTTTCCCAATACCTTTAGTCATAGTAGTCTTTCCAGCACCTAAATCACCTTCCATAGTAATTAAAGTATTAGGAAAACATAATCTACCAATCTTTTCACCAAGTTCTTGCATTAAATTATCACTATTTATAATTATTTCTTTTTTCATATCTTCACCATAATTTCTTATATATTGTACCACAAATAGCTTTATTTTTAAAGATGTAATTAAAAAAGCTACAAATGAATAATTCAAATGTAGCATAATTTAAACTATTTAAATAACTCTAAAAAGTCATTTGTTAAAGTTGATTTTTCTTCATCAGTTAAAATCTTTTCCCAATTTCCTTCGCTATCTTGATATGTTGATAAATGATATTTAATAGCTTTACCATTTTCAAAAGTTACATATGTTGCTGCTTTTAATGTATCCTCAGGATAATCAGCAAATGATTCTTTAACAAGATTTAATAAATAATCATGAGCCTTATCAAGTTCATCTAAAGTATTAGCATCATTAGCAACTCTCATAGGGCGTATATTTAAATAATACATATCTTGGTTATTTTCACAACAAGCATTAATAGCATAAGGTAAAGTAATAACACAATATGGACATTGATATGATTCTGGTTTAAAACCAAAATAAATTGTAAATCTCTTATTAGAGTTTAATAAATCTAAAAACTCATCATAACTAATACTAATTACCTTATTCTTATCAATAGCTTCTTTAAAAGTATCCTTATCAAACCAAGTCCAAGGATTCTTTTCTCTATTAACAAGTTTATTAGTATTCTCTTCATTAAAATAATAAGAATACTCTAAATAAAATTCTTCTTTCCCTTTATCAATATCAATTTTATTTTTACAAGATGTAAACATAAACAATGAAAAAATAAACAAAAAGAAAATTAAATATTTATTTTTCATTTTGATCCTTTCCAACAGTTGGATAGAAAATATAAACCATTTCTATCAAACTTGCAAATAATTGATATAATCTAATTTTATTATCTTGATTAATAATAAAGACTACACCATTAATAATATTAAATAAAACAAAAACTATTATTTTAATAATAAGTTTCTTTTTTATAAAATTATTAGAGAATGCTTCTCTAAAAATTGCTCCAAGAGAAACAACACCTCCAAAAGCATAACTCATTATGATATATCTAAAACCAGTATAATCACCTTCTAGATTAAAAGTATACAAGCTAAAGAATATAATCATAAATGCGGCAATGATTAAACAAGTGTAATAAATAACAATACCTTTATTCTTCATCACTAACTAATTCTACTCCAATTACGCCTTCAACTTCTTCAAGTAAAAATGCTTCAATTAAATCAGATAAAGTAGTATCAATACTACCACAACCTTGACAAGCTCCAAGCATTTTAACATAGCATATTCCATTTTCAAATTTTTTAAATTCAACGTCTCCACCATCATTTTGTAAATATGGACGAATCTTATTTAAAACATTTTGAATTTTAACAATAATTTGATTATTATCTAACATATAAACTCTCCTCTAAAGCTTTTCAATTAAACAAACTGCTTCAGCTTTAATTCCTTTTCCTTCTCCTATAAAACCAAGGCTTTCTCCCCTAGTTGCTTTAATATTAATTAAAGACTTATCAATATCTAAATACTTACTAATTGATTCCCGCATGATGGGAATATAATCTTTAAGTATTGGTTTTTCAAGTAAAACACAAGAATCAATATTAACTATTCTAAATCCATTAGATTTTAACACATTTTTTATATCAACAAGAAAATAACTTGAATCAATATCTTTATACTTATTATCAGTATCAGGATAGAATTTTCCAATGTCTCCAAGCCCTAAAGCACCAATAATACTATTAACAATAGCATGTGTAAGACAATCCCCATCAGAATGCCCTAAAAGGCCTTTTTCAAAGGGAATTTCAACAGTTCCAAGGATTAATTTTCTTCCTTCTACTAATTTATGAATATCGCTTGCTTGACCAATTTTAATCATTTTTTTCACCAATTAGGTATCTAATATAGCCTAAATCCTCGATTGTAGTAACTTTAACTGTATTATTCATCGTAAAAATAATATCGCTTCTTATATCACTGTATCTTTCAAAAACCATTAAATCATCATAAATTACATCATCATTTAAGGCTTTTTCAAGTAAATTTCTAAAAATTTCAGTATGATGTGCTTGAGGTGTAATAACACCAAATAGACAGGATCTATCAAGTGTTTTTATACTGTTTCCACAACTTTCTTTAATAGTATTATTAATTTTATAAGCAAGAGTAGCTGAAGCGTGATGCATTAGAGATTTTTTAAGTTTTTCAATATCACTAATACTAACAAATGGTCTAGCTCCATCATGGACAAAAACATATTTACTTTTAACATTTAAAAGCCCATTATAAACACTTAAATGTCTTTTGCTTCCACCAACAACAATATTAATTCTACTATCCTTTATATCCATTAGATATGTATCAAGTAAACTTAAATCATTCTTGTTATAAACAATATATACACTTTCACAATCACTATCACTTAAGAATACATCTAAAGAATATCTAAATAAAGGTTTACCATCAATAAGTGTATATACCTTATTGCATTCACCATTAAACCTTGTACTAGATCCCCCTAGAAGTAAAATTAAACTATATTTACTCATCTTCATCTAAGAAACTATTATCAAGACTAATTCTAATGTTATCAAAAGAATAATCTTCTTTTTTAATAATTTTACTAATCTTACTATTCATAGTCATATTAGATTGGAAAATACTATAATCATTAGCATAACTATTAGAATTAGCAAATGATAATGCCATATCTAAATTAGAATAGAAATCTTTTTCGTTTTTAACAGATTCATCAGAATAAACAATACCAATAGTATTTTTAGATTCATATGTGGCTTCATCAAAGTTAAATGAATACTTTAATAAATTACTAGTTTTATTACATATATCTCTAACTACTAAATCAAGATTATTCATATCATTAAAGAATAATAAATATTCAATATCACTAATCTTACAAATTAAATCATTAGATTTTAAAATACTATGTGTACAGTAATCAACGAATCTATTAGTAAGTTCTTTAGCAACAACTCCACCATTATTATTAAATAAATCAAGGTAACCATTTAAACTAACAATAACACCGCCAAAAGGTTTATTAGTACTAATATTGTTATTGATACATTCACTAATAGTATTTTTAGTTGTAACAAGATCATTCTTGTCATCAACTAAAGAAATAATAGAAATTAAATTCTCATTCTTTATAATCTTATATTGATTAAACATCTTAAAACCATCAACAGTATTTAATCTAAAACTGAATGAATTAGACATCATATCATTAATTGATGTATCAAATACTTGTAAATCATCTTTAAATACAAGTTCTCTTAACTCATTAATAGTAAGAGTTCTACCTTGAACATTTAAAAGTTCTTTAAGTCTCTTATTAATAACATAAATTATGTTACTACTTGAATCATTATAATATGCATAAGGAACATCTAAATTATCAATAACTAGACTAAATCCATCTAATGTTGTATTAACCTTAGCATTAACTAATGCATAACCTAATACTTTATTATCCTTTTCAATAACAAGCTTTTGAAAATTAAAATTATATTCACTATCACCTAAATCACTCTTTAAAACAATAGTAACTTTAAAACTAACATCATCAGTATCTTTAATACTACTTAATAAATCACTATAACTTACACTAGTATTATTATAAAAGAAGCTTGCTTTTTTATACCAATTCTTCTTATAACAATTAATTGTTGTATAAAAAGATTCTGTATAATTTAATACTTTACCTTTTTTATTTAAATAAACATAAGCATTCTTATCTAATGCTTCACTAGCTTGTTTATATAATTTCTCTTTATTACTAGATGTAAAAATAACATTAAATAAAATAATAAGAGAGACTAAACAATCAAGCCATAGTTCTAACTTATAATCAAGTATTTTACTGAATCCAAAATAATCAAGATTTAAATACTTATTTAATCCTAAACAACAACAAATTAATAAAATAAAAACAAAAGAAAATATTTGCATTCCTTTTTTATATCTAAATAAACAAATTATAGATAATAATAATGCATATAAAATAAATGATACTTCAAAAGTTTTAATGTAACCAATCATAATAAACTCCTTATAAACATTACTTATATTATAGCACAATATTAACTATTATAAAAGAATTATAAATAAAATTACATATACAATTGTAATTACTAATAAACAAAAAAAGACTAGTAACCTAGTCTTACAAATAATTCTTAGTTTTGAGAAAATCAAAGATTCCTGGAGCAAGAATTTTCAATTTATCTTGGTTTTCTTTATTTAATCGTGTACATCTAACAAAATATTTATTAATTCCTATTTTATCTAAAGTAATTTGAGCTTTTATTTCATAGATTTTTTTTAACATAACCCATCTGTTTTTTCTTTTTCTTTCATAATATGATTTTTTATCTATCCAGTATTTTAAGCCATCACGAATATTATTTTTTAAATGTTCAGATGTAATGTCAACCTTTGTTACCTGAAAAATATATCTAACAAATTTATTTTGTGTATCATAGATGAAAACAATATCATTTTCGTCATAATGATTATATTGATTTCACTCTACTTCGGATTTATTCTCCTTATTATTATATGCCCCGACTAAATCAAAAATTTTATTATTCCATCTTCTTATCCATAATGTCATTTCAAAAAAGTCTCCCAATAAACTTCTTCTATTTTGTAGCTAAATAACCATCAAGTAAAGTTCTTACTCTTTCAATTGGTAACTCTAAACTAATATTACCAGCAACTGTTATACTAACATTACCAGTCTCTTCACTTACAACAATTGTAATGGCATCATACTTTTCACTAATACCAATAGCAGCTCTATGACGAGTACCTAAAAACTTGGGAACATCATAATTATCTGTTAATGGATAGTAGCTTGCTGCGCATACTATTTTATTATTTCTAATAATTAATCCACCATCATGACAAGCTGTACCTGGTGTAAATATTGTTGTTAGGATTTCTTGAGTAATATCAGCGTTAATTGGAATAGCTTTTTCAATTAAAGAATCTAAAGAATCTTTTCTTTCAAATGTAATTAAAGCTCCAATTTTTCTTTTTGAAAAATACTCGACAGTATTACATATAACATTAATAGTCTCTTCTTTTTGTTCAATAGAATCAAATGCACTATCTTTATTATCCTTATTTGATTTACCATCAAGACTAGCTTTAATCTCAGGAAAATATAAAAGAATAATAAAACCAACAGACCAGTGACTTAAGTTTTTCATTACTGAATTTAATATCTTTAAATCAAAAAGAATTGATAAGAAACTTAAAATAACTAAAACTAATACACCAAGTAAAAATCTTTTTATATTAACTCTTTTTCTAATCAAGACAAAGAATATTATTAATAATGCTATAACAATTAATAAATCAAATATTAATCGTATAATTCCTGTTGTCGGACTAACATTATAGTAATTCTTAAAATATTCAATAAACTTTTCCATACATACCTCACAATATTGCATTTATCTTTTCATATCTCTTTTCATCAATTTCTTGACGAACCATTAAATAAGATATCATATCTTTATCTTTTTCATCAATTGCATAATCAATTGGAAGTAAATTATTCTCATTAGCAATTAATATATCACTTCCACTTTCAACAAGATATTTTAATATATCAAGTCTACCAGAGATAACTGCCACATGTAAAGGAGATTCATCTAACTCTTTTAATGCATTAACATCACATCCAGCTTTAACAAGGACTTTAATCATATCAAGTCTACCTTTTAAAATAGCTTTATGAATAGGTGCTTCTCCTTGATCATTTGCTAAATCACAATTAACATTATTTTTAATAAACATTCTAAGTAATTTAATATTATCAAGTTGAATAGCAAGATGTAATAAAGTATTCCCACTATGACCTTGTGTTGATATATCTATACCTTTATTTTTAAGATTTGTAATATTAGATTGGATAAAGTAATATCTTTGGGGATTCTCTTTTATTGCTTTCATAAAAGCAATCATTTCACTCTTATCACTTCTAGCCATCTATTTCCTCACATATTGAATCAATTAATTTATTAGTATCTAATAAATCAACGACAGTTCTTACAATTATCTTATCTAAATTATATTGACTCTTTAATACACAAAAATTATTCTTAACATCAATTAAATACGTAGAATCAAATAATAATACAAAAGGATATAACTTATTTTCTTTAGGTTTTTTAATAACAAAATTTAAATGATTAGAAGGATAATATATTTCATATCCTCTTTTCTCTAAAAGACTTGTTAATTTTTCATCAACTTTTGTATAACTTTCACCTTTAAATATATTATTATCATTACATATTGATTTAATTTGTTTAAAGAAATCATAATTAAAATCTTGTTTTAAATAATTTCTAGAATCATATATAATTAATTCTTCTTTTGTTAACGTTAAGATTTCAAAAAGATTTGATGAAACAATTTGACTATTCTCATTACAATAATCTCTTAAATAAAGAATATTAAAATCACTAGCTATATAATTTCTATTAGTTATATCACCAATAAACAAATTATAAGTCATAAAATTAATAATCTCTTTTGGTGTTAACTTTTGACTTAATAGATATGAACATATCTTTTCATATGTATCACGCTTATGATTATAATCTTTAATAAAATAATTTATACGAACATCTTTATTATTTTTGTATAAATCATAAATCTTTTCAACTATTTTTTCAGTTAATACAGATATTCCTTTATTCTTACTGTAATCTAAAGGAATAGGAGATATAACATAAGATAGGTTATTAGATAATAATCTTGGTGTTTTTATATATCTATTTTTAAGTGTAACAAACTCAAGATTATTAATCAAAGAAAGCAAGTTTTGGTTAACAATCTTATTACTTTGATAATCACCTAAAACAACAATCTGTTTATTTTTAAATAAACTATTAAAATCACCATGAGTTATCATATGACTATCATCAATAATGATGATATCGTAATCCATGTATTTATAGTACATTCCAGCAAATAATTGATTAGATAATAATACTTTATATCTATTATTATACCTTAAATACTCTTTATAACTATTATATTTTAAATTAACAGTCATATTACTACTTCTATCAACGTTTTTATCTAATATCTTATTATTTAGATTATTAATATAATTTAAATTAATAGAATAATATACATTTAATTTATTAATATAATCATTACTATTATCAATAGGATTTTTACTAAAGAAATCATCTATTAATAAATCATAATACTTTCTTGAGAAAGCATTGCTAACACCTTTAATATTACTTAAATTAACAATATAATCAATAAACTCATCAAGATTATAAGAATGTAATATAGTCATAGCTCTAGTAATATTAAGATATATTTGAAGTTCATCTCTACTTTCAAGTAATTTACTTAAATAAGCAACATTATCTTTAATATTACTATAATAGTATCTACTAATACTATCTTTAAATACATTACCATACAAACGTAAGTTTTCAATAATCTCGTTAATTAATTCAAAAGCATTACTACTAATAATCTTAATCTTACCAAGATCTTTAAAACTCTTTAATGCATCATCGTCACTATTAAAAATATGAATGTATTCATTAAATAGTTTAATAACATTACTTACATTACTAATACTTGTTTCTTCAGCACTATATAGATAACCAAAGCATTGATAGAATTCATTGTTATTTCTTAATGCTTCAGCCATCTCAATCATATTAGAATTATACATTTTAATCTTATAGTATTCATCAACGTATGCATAACTATCTTTAAAATCATTAATTAAAGATTTAATACAATCATTAGATTTATATAATTCATCTAAATATTTTAAGTATTCTTTTAATTTACTAATTCCATTCTTAATAGAGAAACTCTTAATATCAAAACCATACTTATTAAAGAATGTTGCAAATACTATTATTTCATCATAACTAGACATAATAAGATTTAACTCATTTAAAGTTAAATCAGATAAACAAAGATTCATTATCTTAACTAGTTTATCAAAATATGATTTTTGTTTTATCTCATGATAATATTCTTTTAATAACTCAATAGTATTAATTACATCAGTATTATTTTCATAACTAAAACCAATTAATTCTCGATAGTCTCTAGTTAATCGTTTAAGTTTCTTTTTCTTTTCAATGTATGATTTAATATCATTAGTTATATCTTTTATTTTATCAATGTCAATCTTGCTTAACTTAGGATTACTAATTTCAAGTTCTTTAATATCATTTAATACATTAGTTATCTTTTTATTTAAACTATTTAAATCTTTAGATATTGTACCAATATGATTATTTTGGAATAATTCAATAATCTTATGATTAATATCATATGTATTAAATAACTTTACAAGTTTTTTAACATCAAGAAAATAATCGTCTTTTTGGATAAAATCAAAATCACTTAATAAATTAATATCTAAATAATTAGAATCAAATGTCAAAAGATTAGAATTAATTGAAGCAATAATGTTTTTAAATGTTGGTCGTGATTTAATAATTGCATTAATTAAATCCTTGTCACTTTCTTTATAAAAACTACCATAAAGTTTTTTAATCTCTTCATCAATATCAATACTTAATAAGTTTTTATATTTATTATTTAGATAATTATCAGTATTAACATACTTCAAAATATTATTTCTAAGTTCTTCATATTTACTACAAGCTTTATAAAATAAATCAATATTATTTTTCCATTGATAAGGAATAACTTCCTCTTTTAAATTATTTATCGCAACAATATATTTTCTCATTTCAGAGAAACTTTGGATGCTTTTCATTCCATATTCATTTAATGATGCTTCATACTCTTTTAACTTTTTTAAACCAGTATTTAATTGTAAAACAATAGTAATAATTTGGTTAGCATGATTAACGTTATTAATATAAGGAATTTCTTTCCATGTACTATTTTTAAATGAAGGTATCTTATTATAGTTATCTTCAATTATTTTAATCTGAGATATAATCTCTTCAATCTCATTTTTATAGTACCCACGAAGTTTATCATTATCAATAATATTTTCATCAAGCCTAAACTTATCATCATCAAGAACAAATCTTCTTTTAATTAAATCAAGTATCTTAAAATCATTGATACTATAACCTAAAGTTTTCTCATAATTATCAAAGTAGATATCTAATTCTTTAATTTTCTTCTTATAATCATTAATTAATTCATCATCGTATATTAATTCTTTATTATATGTATATACCTTATTACAATTCTTATAAAAAGAATTATTCAAATCAAGAACATTCTTTTCAAGATTATTGTCTTTTAAAAAATTATACATTCTATTAATAGATTCATGTGAATTAGATATGTACAATACATTTTTATTATCACATACAGCATTAATAATAAAACTTTCAGCGACTGTTGTTTTGCCACAGCCATTATAACCTGTTATACCAAGATTTTCTCCTGTTAATAGTTTATCTAATGCTTCATTTTGTTCTTTACTTAAAAAACCTTTTGTATATTTTAAATGAGCATTAATCTTTTTATTCTCATAATATAATCTATTCTTAATACTATATTTAGAGTTTAAAACAATATCTTTTCCTTTAATAGTTGCATATGTTAAAAAGTTTTCAAGTTTTACTTCAATGTTATTAATTTTATCTAATTGATATAAAACATTATCAAGATCCATAATACTTTTAATATTAATAGATTGTAATTGATTAAACTTAACATTTACACTTACATTACTTATATATTCATTAATAACAGGATTACCTATCATTTGACAGTAGATATCTTCACGTTCAAAATATATATTAATTGGAAGTAAAACAATAGGCATAAATGTTTCATCTTCATCAATTGATTTATATTTTAATAATCCATGAGTAATACATAATTGAATTGAAGCATCATTATCACTTAATTCCTTTAAAAATAAAAAGGGAATTGATTTTTGCAATTCTTCATTATTAATTGTACTATGACCCAACCCAGTATTAAGAATTGGGAAATAATAAATATCACTAAATTTAACTAATTCATGCTTTAATAATCTTTCTAAAACTCCAACATCAATTATACCAAGTTCGGTATAACTATTCTTTAAAAATATGTTTTTAAAGTGAATTTCGTTAGCTATTCTATTGTTAACTGTAATATCCTTCATAATTATACCTCTTAAAATTATTATATCATATTCTTATTTTTTTGTTAATATTGACTAATATATTAATTTATGATAATATTTTTTTAAGAGGTTAAACATGATTGAAGTCTTAAAAAAGTTAAAGGAGTTGTCTAAGTTTGTCTATAATATTAAGATTGGATACTTTGATAAAGATGGGGTTAAACATCTTGACGAGTATGCATCATGTGATGAAAATTATAAACTACAAACACCAGATGACCTAAGAAAATCAAAAACTGGTCTATCATTTGATATCGTTGAGATATATCGTGATTTTTTTATTAAAAATAATATTAATTGCGAATCATATTTATTGTATTATAATGATGGAAAAATAACAGATAGTAATTCATTTATTATATATGAATATTCAAACAAATGGTTTGTTGCACTAGATAATACTTCAGATCATTATTTTTATTGTAAAGGTGCTAATAAGAAAAATTATCTAATAAAACAAGAATGTGATAAATTTCAAGCATATATTAAAAAGTTCAAACAAGATAAATTATCATTACTTGATTTTGCAATGTGTAAATATGACTTTCCAAAAGATGTTTATGATGGCAAAATGAGCTTAGAAAAACTTGTTTTAAAATCAAAAAAACAAAACAAACAAGAATACTCTGGTCTTGCTATAGTATTTTGTTCTAACCAAGTTCTTCTTTTACAAACCCTAAGAAATGAATATGTATTTCCAAAAGGACACATTGAAAAAGGAGAAACAAGTAAAGATGCGTCTATTAGAGAATGCCTTGAAGAAAGTGGTGTAGATATCAAAAATGCATACTGTCTAGGCAATTGTGGTAACTACCAATATACATTCTCAACAAGTCATTTTAAATATAACAAAGATGAATTATTTAATCCATTTGGTAATGAAATGATAACAAAACATATTGATTGTTTTGCATATGTATTAGATCAAAAACAAGCATTCCATCTTGAAAATATATTCTCAAGTGGTATTTGGGTTGATGCTAAAAAAGCAAAAGATATAATTAGTTATGATAACACTTTAGAAATATATAACAAAGCATTAGAATTATATGATAATTTTAAAACTGGAAGAGATTAATCTCTTCCAGTATTTTTATATATATTTAGTTTATTAGATATCTCCTTACTCGCTTTTATCTTAACAAGTAATCCATTATCATTCTTTTTTAAACCTAATATAATTAAATCATTGTAATATTTATAAAAGATACTACTATTATCATATGGAATAAATAATTCTAATAATTCATAATCTTGATATAATTTATTTAATATCATTTGATATAAATATTCAATGTTAATATTATTTTAGCACTAATTCTAATACTATCAAAGTATTCATTTTTAACATATGATTGATTTACTAAATCAATCTTATTAAATACATTAATAGTAGGAATATTATCTGCTTTTAATTCCTTTAATACACTAGATGTAATTTCCATTTGATTTAGATAATCAGGATTAGATATATCAATTACATGAAGTAATAAATCTGCTTGACTAACTTCTTCAAGCGTAGATTTAAAAGCTTCTATTAAAGAATGAGGTAATTTTTCTATAAAACCTACTGTATCAGTTAATACAAATCTATTTTGATTTAATGTTACTTGACGAGCTTTTGTTTCAAGAGTTGCAAAAAGCATATTCTTAGAAAAAACTTCTTTTTCTTTTGTATAATCCTTACTCATCTTTAAAAAAGTATTAAGAAGAGTTGATTTTCCACTATTAGTGTATCCAACAAGACATACATTCTTTATTTCATTATTATGTCTTGTTTTTCTTTGAGTTTGTCTTACTTTTTTAAGTTTTTCAAGTTCTATTTTTAAAGCATGTATTCTATCATTTGTTAGACGTTTCTTTAGATCAAGTTTGGTTTCACCTTCACCCTTAGAGTGTAAGCCTCCACCACCTCCACCTTGTCTATCAAATCCATTCATTAATGCTTGTAATCTTGGCTTCATATATAAAATACTAGCAAGTTCCACTTGAAGAATAGATTCTTTAGTTTTACTTCTTTGTTTAAATATTTCAAGAATTAGATATGTTCTATCATAAATAGTAATGCCAATAGCTTCATCTAAATGACTTATTTGACTAGGTGTAAGTTCATCATTAAAAACTATAATACTTGCTTCATTTTCTAAAGATTTATCTTTAATTTCACTAACCTTACCACTACCACAATAAAACTCACTATTAAAAGAATCAAGTTCTTGATATATACTATCTACTATTTCAATATCACAAGCTTTACATAATTCAGTTAATTCATTCATTTCAGAATTAAACTTATCAAAAGTAACATTTGATAACTTAACTCCAACACTAATTGCTTTTATCATATCTACTCCTTAATATCAGCTAGATAAGGTAGTCCACTAATAGCACCTTTTTTAGTAATCTTATATGCACTTACCTTTATAGCAAATCTAATAGTATCAAATATATCCATGTTATTAGCAATTCCATATACTATTCCACTACAAAAACTATCACCAGCACCAGTTGTATCAACAACATTTACTTTTTCTACTTCAAAATAATGATAACTTCCATTATAATAACATACATCTTTACTACCACGAGTACAGATTATATGTTTTAAACCTTTATTATATAAAGTCTCATATACATGATCTTTTGCTAAACTAGTAAGTTCAAATTCATTAGGAATAATATAATCTATTTTTTTAATATACTCTTCATTTAATTCAAGTCTTGGAGCAGGATTTAAAACAATAGTTTTACCTAATTTATAGTAATAATCAATAATACTATATAATACATCTTTAGGATATTCATTTTGTAATAATATAATATCACATTCTTGTATTTCTTTATCAAACATTAATATATCACTAAATGTAATAGTACTTGACAAACTAGAATCAACAATAACATGATTTTCTCCAGTTTTATCAGTTACAATTACAGCATAATCAGATAAACTATCTTTTTTTATTAATAATGGTTTAACATTATTTTCAACTAATACATCCTTAATAGTTTTAGAATAACTATCATTACCAACTATTGATATGAAACTAACATCTACTCCTAGTCTACCAAGTCCTATAGCTTGATTATAACCTTTACCACCAGGCTCAACGAATCTATTTTTAGTGTGTATAGTTTCACCAATATTATTAAAATGATCAACGTTTAAAAATACTGATTCACCAGATAAACCTATTACTAATACTTTCATAATTGCTCCTTTTATCTAAAAAAGACTTTCTAAAATTCTAGAAAGTCTTTATTATTTTTTATTTTAAATCTTGACTAGGATCTTTTCCTAAACGCTTTAATGTTTCAACAACATAGCTTTCACGATATTCTTCTTTTGGATCTCTTCCTAGATATGATTTGAAGAATTCTTCTAGAGCTTCTTCATATGGAATACCAGCTATATTAGCGATAATACGTGTAGAACGGTCAATTAATTTCTTGTTTGTTGGTAAAACTTGAATCATCCAGTTACCCCAAACTCTTCCCATCTTAGCCATTGTACCAGTACTTACAGTATTGAATGCTAATTTAACCATTAAGTGAGTTAATAACTCGTTAGAAGTTCTCTTTAATTTAACAGGAATCTTGATTTCGTTTTCGTATAATTTACCTTTACCGATATTACCCATACGAACAACAACACCCTTATCAAATTTCTTAACTTCTTCTTTGAACCAAGCCATAACTTCAGGAGTTGCACTACCATTGATATCTAAGCAAACTAAGCAGTTTGGTTTACGAGAATATCTAGATGGATCATCACAATTACCAATGTTATATTGACATACTTCATCAGTTCCAACACTTGGTGGATTGTCAATAATAGCTTGACTTGCTTCAAGTCTAATATAATCTTCTTTAGTCCAATCAAGACCCTTCATAGGACGACGGAATACATGTTGCCATGCAACTTCGTTTGGATATAGTGGATCTTTAACATAAGCCCAGCTTAATTCAGCGTTAGTATCATTGAACTTACGGAATGGAGGAAGAGTGAATGTAGGTTGACGTTCAGTTGTATCAGTTAAGATATCAAGTAAATAGTCATGAGTACAATAAGTAATTAAACCTTTCTTATCATAAACACTCTTTTCTAATTCGATAAATTCAGCTAAACCTTTGCATCCTTTACCTGTAGCTAAAGCTTTATTTAATTTCTTGAATTCACTAGCATAATCTTTAGCTTCTAAAGCAACTAAACCAGCAACTTCAAGTTCTTCTTTAGATAAGTTTTCTTGACACCATTCGTTACAAGCAAGTTCTAATGCAGCACCAGCTACTAATAATTCAACAGTAGTTACTTGCATACGAGTAGAACCACTAACAGCCATATTACCAACGAATAAAGGCATTTTAATAACTTTTGGTCTATCAAATACTTTACGGCATCTTTCTAGATGTTCGTATAAAATCTCTTTTGGATTGCAGTGTAAGTAATAAGTTGTGCATCCTAAATCATCAGCTTCACAAACACTACCATTAATACTAGCACTTAAACCACATTCAGATAATCCTAATAATACATCTCCAGGACCCATATTAGCATCTCTTACTTGTTGAGCACCAAATGTCATATAGTCTTCAAAGTTTTCAACAGATCTAACAAGAGCTCTATCTCCACCAGTAGTAAAACTTTCTACACGGTTAGCGTTGTATAAGAACTTTTCAGCTTTTTCAGGTAATTTAGTAGCTAAATTAGTCCAGAAATATCTCCAAGCAGCATCAATTTGAATAGCCATTCTTCCAGATGCACCAACACTAGAGATAACAACACGTTTATTTTCATACATTACTCTCTTAATATCTGCAACTAATCTTTGGAAATTTTTAGTTTTAACAGCTTTTGCAGCTACAGTAGGAATATTAACGTCAGCACTTAAAATCATGCTAACTCCTTCTTCTGTATTTCTTTGAATTGTAGCACTTAGATTTCTTGTTAATGGGTTAGATTGTTCAGTAGGAATAACTCCTAAATGAAATTGCTTTTCATTTTCTAAGAAATCTTTTGCAGCTTCTTTATAATTCATTTCTTATACCTCCTTGAATGAATTAAATTTATATAAACATTGTTATATTTGTTTAAATAACTGAAAATATTATATCATAATATGTATGTAAAATCAATTAAATATATATAAAATCAATAGATTTTAATAAATTTTAAACACTTTTAAACCTATTAATAAATAGAGAATTAATTACAACAAACAAACTACTAATAGACATAAGTATACTAGATATCATTGGATTAAATGTAATATGTAGAATACTACTTAAAATACCACATGCAAGAAGTATACCAAATAGATTATAAAAGAAAGCCCAAAACAAATTCTCTTTTATTTTTCTCATAACAAGTTTTGATAATTTATATGCATTAATTATATTAATGATATCATCATTCATAATAATAATATCACTATTTTCAATAGCAATATCACTTGCTTCATTAAATGATATACCAACATCACTATTAACTAAAGCCAAACTATCATTAACTCCATCTCCACAATAAGAAATCTTCCCTGATTTTTCTTTTATCGCATTAACAATATTACCTTTATCTATTGGTAATACTTCACTATAATATTCATTAATATTTAATTCTTTAGATATCGCTAAAGCTATTTCTTCTTTATCTCCGCTTAATAATACTGGTTTTATATTATTATCTTTTAATAAATCAATTAATTTATTACTATCTTGTTTTAATAAATCTTTAATGACAATATAACTATATATTTTGTTATTATCATATATAAATAATATATTGCATCCTTTATTAAAATATTCTAATGCTTTATTTTTAACGTCAATAGAATCAAGTTTAAACTTATTAAGTCCATTTATATTACCAATATAATATGTATTGTTATTATATAGACCAGATATACCAATACCTTCTATTTCTTTATAATTAGTTATTTCAAGTCTTGTGCAATTCTTTGTTTCTAAGTAATCACATATTGCAATACTAAAAGGATGAATTGCAAGTTTTTCTAAAGAATAACATATGTTATATATATCACTACTAGCATTAAATTCAATAATACTTGGCTTACCATTAGTAAGTGTCTTTGTCTTATCAAATATAATAGTATCTACACTACTAAAGTTTTCAAAAACATTAGCATTCTTAATTAATATTCTTTTCTTAGCTCCAACTCCACAACCAACCATAATACATACAGGAGTAGCTAATCCTAAAGAACATGGACAACTTACAACAAGTACACTAATCATTCTATTCATAGAAATACTAACATCTTTTGTTATTAACATATTTAAAAGTAATGTAAGTAAACTAACTCCCATTATAACAAAACAAAATATACCACTTACTTTATCAGTAATTCTTGTTACTTTTGCTTTACTATTACTTGCTTCATTAACTAAAGTAGCTATTTTTGATATCGTAGAATCAGTTGCTTTAACACTAGCTTTTATTTTAATTACTCCCTCAAGTAA
>JAEEJT010000203.1 GCA_016282055.1 Bacilli bacterium | reverse complement strand
TCCATTACATGGATATCATGTTAGTGCAATGCGTGCAGGAGCAAGTTTAGCAATAACTGATTATATTAAAGAACATCAAGATTTGATTCCTAAAGCTCTTGAAAAAGTAAATATTTCAGGAACACTTGTAAGTGATAATATCATTGGTATAGTTGGCGTAAGACATGAAGATCCTTTATTTGATGGACAAACAAAAGATTCTTTTAAATCAATTGATGTTCAAGAACCAATAAAGCAATCTGTTCGCCAAGTATTTAGCAAATGGCTTAGAGATAATCCAACATATGCAAAGAAAATTGTTCTTATGTGTATTGATTATGCTAAATATGAAGAAGAACGAAAGAAGTTGAAGAAAAATCTTATTGAAAGTAAGGTTAGTAAATCGGCTTTTGGTTCTAATAGCATTGATCCAACAAAGTATACAAGATGTAGATCTAATAATCCAGAAGAAAAAGAATTGTTTATAGTTGAAGGCGAATCTGCTGGTGGAAACGTTTCACTTGCACAGGATAGACAATTTCAAGCACTTTATAAATTAACTGGTAAAATTCTTAATGTTGTGAATAAAAATAAGAATAATCTTAGTAAAGTAATTCTTGAACTTATTCAAGCTCTTGGTATTGGATTACCTGGTGGAAAGTTAAATTATGATAATCTTCAGTATTATAAGATTATTATACTTACTGATGCTGATGATGATGGTGCACATATTACTACACTTCTTCTTGCATTCATATTTACTTTCTATCCAAGACTTATTGAAGAAGGAAGAGTATTTATTGCTAATCCTCCTTTGAAGAAACTTACTATGGCAAATGGTAAATATTTCTATATTCATACTGAGAACGATTATGAAAGACTTATGCGTGAATTCATAGTTAATACTTTTGAACTTCATAGCGAAGCGAATAATAAACTTCTTAGTAATGAATTATTTAAAGAGTTTATTTATCATTGTCAAGGATATGATATTCTTTTGGAAAATCATGCTAGATCTTTATCAATGAAACCAGAACTTCTTGAAGATATAATTGTTAATGTTAACATTCTTAGTCAGTGTACAAATTCTTATGAAAACAAATTTAATAAGAGTTTTTATAATAAGACTGGATATAAAGTTAAAACAATTGAAAATGGTAAATACTATATCTTTGATAAAGGAATTTATCATGCTAACTTAAAGTTTGATGATGCTTTTGTAGAACATCACTTTGATGTTATTAGTGCAAAATTGAATGAAATAATGATTTATGGATTGTATCTTAAAGGAATTAAATCTGGAAAAGAATATCATGGATCCATTTATCGTTTATTAAAGATTATGCAAAGTATACTTGGTCCAAAGGTTGTTATAAACCGCTTTAAAGGTCTTGGTGAAATGAGTATCGATGATCTTAGTGAAACGGTTATTAATCCAACAACACGTATGCTTACTAAAGTAACAATGAACTATAAAGAGAAAGCTGAAAGAGCTATGAGAATCTTTATGTCAGACCAAGAAATTAAATTCAAGCGTTTATTCTACGCTGGTGAAGTTGATTTCGCATAATTAAAAAGAATCGGTATTTATATACCGATTCTTTTTTTTATTTATATATTATATACTTGGAGGAATATAATAATGAAACCAAAAGAATATTTAAAGGAATTTAATTTATCAGCAGATAAATTTGATGATAAAGATTTTATATTTAAATTACGTGGTCAAATTTATGAAGACTTTATTGATCTTATTTCAAAAGTAAGAATTAGTCCAGTAATGTTTAAGAATATAACTAAACAAATGATGGATAAAGTTAATCTTATAATGAATCTTGCTAATTTAACTGATGAAGCTAAAAGAAAGAAATTTTCTGGATTTATTTATGCTTCAGTTATAATAAAAGAAAGAGATAAATTGTATCCAAATTGGTCAGAAGCTTGTCTTCAGCATAAATTGAAAACCGATAAAGATTTCGAAAGAAGATATCGGCATTATCAATTTTATAAAGAAGAAGCTGAAAGTTGGAAGAATTTTTATCAAGATTATTTTAATTCTTATTTTGAAAGAGCAAAGAAAATACTTAAAGAAACGCAAGGAATTCCTAATAAGAAAGAATTTGATGAAAAAGCTATTCAAATAGGATTTTCAACAGGTGAAATTATTGATAAAGATTCTATTAATAGATATTTTAGAATCCAATCTAAGAAATATCATCCTGATACTCAGTCTTCTCTTGCTAATGCTGCTATTTTTAATGAGGTTGTAAATTGTAAAGATTGGTTAATCTCTCATTTACAATATATGCCAGAAAAATATACTCTTACTATTGAAAATCAACCAGGTGGTTATAAATTTGAGTATATTGATAAAATCTTTTAAAGGAGGAAAACTTTGAAATGATATTAAACTTTTTAATAAATTGTAATTGGGTAATAATAATTAGATTATCCGTTATAATTTTATTTATCCTTAGCTTCTTCTTAATGATGAAATACGGTTATTTCGATTATAAAAAGAAGTTAGGAGTTACACTTGGGCAACAGTACAAACATACCATGGAAAACGATAAATTATCCAAAGAACTTTGTCAAAAATCTGATGTATGGGGTTTTATTGTAGTTTTATGTGTTATGTTTATGGTAATCAGTTACATCATTGATGTGATAAAATCAATAATTTCCTGGCTATGATTTTAATAAAGGCGATAACTTATCGCCTTTATTTTTTTTTTGATTATTAGCTAAGATGACAATAATATATACATAAAATATAGGTAAAAATTATGAACGAATATAAGGATTTATTTGATATATCAAAGCAAGTTCAATATACTCCTAAAGATTCGTTACCAATTATAAATCGGACACGTCGATATTATTCTAATAGTTTTGAATCAATGAAAGATTCAAAATTAAAAAATAAAGGTCTTAATCAAAAATTGTTTTTATTAGAAATATCAAATGGATATTCAGTTGAATCATATTTCTTTTCTGTTTTTAAAGATAAAACTGGTTTTTATCTGAAAAATAAAAATAGAATAAATCATTTTCATTGTTTTGAAAATGCTTTAAAATATGAATTGAGTTCTATATATTCAAAAAATTATTCAAATGAAAAATCTATTGAATATCTTTGTTTTGAATATAGTGACATTTCTAAAGATACAACTTTTTATGAATATAAGAATCTTGCATATGATCGAGGTAACCGTATTTATATAAAGTGAGGTTTTGAATAAAATGGATGAACTTTGTATTGCACAATTTAATAAAGATGAATATATTCCATCTGATGAAACATATGCTTGCTCAAAAGGTATGTTTGGAGATAATGAAGAAAATTCATCTAAACCACTAGAAATGGGTGGTTATATAATGAATGAAGAAAAATCTGAAGAAGGTTTTTATAATTTAAATAACGATGAAGAATATGTTTTTATTAGATTGCTTAAAACAAATTATAAGCATTTAAATGCTTCAGCTATATTAGATAAAGGAATTAAGTTTGTTGATAATTCTATAAAAAAGACAAATGTGGTTTATAATCATGCATCAATATCAACTAATCTAAAAGATGAATTTTGTGGTTTAACATTAGAAATAGGTAATCCATATGATCTTAAAAAAGAATCTATTACTAAACCAACAAGTCATAATTTATTAAAAAATGGTGCTATAAATACTTCTAAATTTGCTGTATTTGGAATTAAAGTTAAAAAATCAGAATATGCTAATATTCAAAAATTTTTAAATGACTGTTTAAAGAATACTGAATTAGTATATTCTGTTTTCAAATTACCAATTATAGGATTCCATGCATTTAAAGACAAAATTAAAACAAATATTATCAATAAAGTTTTTAAAATGTCTACTGAGGATGAAAAAGATAATTTAACTGACGAACTTTTTAAAAAAAGTGAAGCAACATTTGTGTGTTCAACATTTGTTTCTTATGTAATTTGGCGTTTTACAAGTATTGGTAAAACTATGGATAAGAATAATATTAAATATGGATATTGTACACCAGATGATATTTTTAATAAACTTCCTAGTATACATTTTTTATTTGAAGGCAATTGGATAGAATATAATTACAAAGCTTTAGAATTTATTTCAAATAATGAATCTTTTAGTAAATATTTTAAAAAGGAGGGAAATAAATGAAACAAGGTGAAGCTTTTAAAAAGGTAAGAGCTAAATATGAAAAATTAGTTTATAATTTATATGATAGATTAGATCCAGTAGGTTTTAATGCTGAAAGATATAAAAAATTTTTTAATAATTTAAGCGATAAGCAATTTGTAGAATTTGCTAAAAAAATGT